>JAHDGC010000189.1:0-7494 GCA_020627865.1 Saprospiraceae bacterium
ATAGATTTGGCCAGCGAATTCATCCTTGTTGCCGCTACCTTGATGCGTATCAAGGCGAAAATGTTGTTGCCGCGTAAGGAGCTTGATGAAGAAGGCAACGAAATCGACCCTAGAGAAGAACTCGTCGCAAGATTATTAGAATACAAAAGATACAAATCCATTCTGGATGACCTCCGAGAGCTGGAAAAAAGTCGCTCTCTGAAAGTGTTTCGAGGCAACTTGATGCAGGAAATGCAACACCTTTCTCAACGTGCTCTCGTCGACGCCGAATTGGAAAGCATTTCCCTTTTCCGATTGTTGAAAACCTTCGAAAGGGTGATGCAACGGCTGGAGGATTCCAAGATAAGGGCAGTCCACAAAGTATACCGCTATAGCCATACGGTACAGGGGCAGCAACAATTCATCGCTTCCAAGCTAAAAATAGGGGAAAAAACTGATTTCGGTGTCATTTTTAACGAATGTGAAAGTCGCATGCACGCCATCATCACCTTTCTAGGCCTTTTGGAAATGCTCAACCTCCAGAAAGTCATGGTCACCCAAGGTGAAGGCGTCAATAATTTTTGGCTGGAACCCAATCCGGAATATGACGCTGAAGCCGAGGCAGAGGCCCAAAAAAAGGCGATTGATAGCTTGGGGGAAGAAGAATAGCCTTTCGGGCAAAGTTTTCCACATGCTAACATGTGGAATGTGGAAAACTTCCATTTATTGTATAATGTGGATAGAAAAGGTACTATAGGAAAAGACGCGACAGAGACTTTTCTGTTGCTTATCGGAAAAAATCCTGAAAATTAGTTAATTCTGAAAACCTGCCTGTCGTGCGCAAGCAGGCAGGTTCAGCTCCAGACATTCACGATAACTGCCAAAGAATCGAAAATCTCAACAAAAAAAGAAAGCTGCTACCCCTGCTTGAGACAGCATGGCCGAAGGTCTGTCATCTGCTAGCCCTCTAGCTTCATCCAAAAAGACCCTAATCTCCTCCTGCTCCTCCGGATTTGCCACCGTCACAATCACTTGTGCTTGCTCCTCTAATTTCAGTACCCCAAAATCCTCAACTGCTACCCCATAAATCGGCACCCGCTGCTTCTTCTCATTATTACTCACCCAGCGAAAAGAAACCCCTTTCTCCAATAACATCTTGGCAAGCAACTTCCCCTTCTTCCCCGCACCCCAAACAAACAAGGTTCTTTCCCTATCAAAATCCAGTTCCAAAAAATAACACAACTTTAAAGCAAGAAAACGATTATCACTATAATTCGGGTCTGTCCTAGAACTCCGACTCGCATAATCCCGCCAAAGATGCAGCACTTCATCCACACCAAGCACTTTTAGTCCAGCCTTATAAAACCGAAAGCACAAATCATAATCCTCCGGATAAACATCAAAGTCAAAAGCACCAAGCTCGATAAAATCTTCCCTGCCAATCATCCAACAAGGGGAAGGAATAACACATTCTTTATAAATAGCTTTAAAATTTTCCCCCTTTCGGGTAAGGGCATTCAACCACCGAGTATACTTTTGGTAACCATCTCCCAGCGGCCCTTCCTCCCTGAAATATTCCACTAGCCCAGTTGTGAGATGGCCGTTTCCATTCGCTAATAATGGCTTCAGTAAGTTTTTCAATTTTCCCTCGACCATAATATCATCCGCATCCATCCGATGGATATAATCTCCTTTGCTCTGCTCAAAAGCATGTCGCAGAGCCGAAATAATCCCTCTTCCCGTATTGATATCAACAAAAATCCGCTCATCCTTCTTAGCATAGCTTTCTAAAATGGCCTTGCTTTCATCCTCCGAATGATCATCAATAGCCCAAAGCTCCCAATTGGTATAACTTTGCTTAAGAATAGAATCCAAACACAGCTCCAAAAACTGACCTGCATTTCTGACCGGCATGAGAATGCTAATAAGTGGTATTTTGGTTTTTATCAAAAGTTTGAATTAAAAAACTGTAAATAACCACCAAGGTAAAGATTCTCAGATAAAAATCCTGATGAATAGGAGCTAGCCGAAATTGGTAAAGGGGAGAATCCTGAAAATCAACTAATCCTGGAAACCTGCCTGTCGTGCGCAAGCAGGCAGGTCCTGATCCAGACGAGTTACCAAATTTAAACAAAATACCCATTTTCAACCCCAATTTTTCTTTGGTTTACTATGAAAAAGTACTATCTTTGCACCGATTTTCACGGAACCCATTAAAGTAATTAAAATTTATACATATTATCATGGCAAATATTGGTCGAATTAAACAGATTATCGGACCTGTTGTGGATGTAAGCTTCGCAGATGCGAAAATTCCAGACATCCTCAACGCATTGATTATCACAAGAGCCGATGGTAGCGAGCTGATTCTTGAATGTCAAAGGCACCTCGGTGAAGCTAGTGTTCGTGCTATTGCGATGGATGCTACTGACGGTCTTACGCGTGGTATGGAGGTATTGGATACCGGAAAAAATATCGCGATGCCTGTTGGAGATGCGATCAAAGGTCGTCTTTTCAACGTTGTGGGTGAGGCTATTGACGGTATTGGTAAGGTAGAAAAAGGAGATTCTGCATATCCTATCCATAGAAAACCACCTACTTACGAGGAGCTTTCTACGGAATCTGACATCCTTTATACTGGTATTAAGGTAATCGACCTAGTTGAGCCATATATGAAAGGTGGAAAAATTGGCCTCTTCGGTGGTGCGGGTGTAGGTAAAACCGTATTGATTATGGAGCTGGTAAATAATATTGCGAAAGCTTACGAGGGGATTTCCGTATTTGCTGGAGTGGGAGAGCGTACACGGGAAGGAAACGATTTGCTTCGGGAGTTCTTGGAGTCTGACGTAATCAACTATGGTGAGAAATTCAAGCATTCTATGGAAGAAGGTGGCTGGGATTTGTCTAAAGTGGATAAGGAAGCCTTGAAAACTTCTAAAGCAACTTTGGTATTCGGACAGATGAATGAGCCTCCGGGAGCGCGTGCAAGGGTTGCCCTTTCTGGATTGACGATTGCAGAGTACTACCGTGATGGTGATTTGAATGATCCAACTGGTGGTCGTGATATTCTTTTCTTTATTGATAATATCTTCCGTTTTACACAAGCAGGTTCTGAGGTATCGGCACTACTTGGCCGGATGCCTTCTGCGGTAGGATACCAGCCAACACTAGCTACAGAAATGGGTTTGATGCAGGAGCGGATTACTTCTACGAAGCGAGGTTCTATTACTTCGGTTCAGGCGGTTTATGTACCTGCGGATGATTTGACTGACCCTGCACCAGCAACGACATTTGCCCACCTTGATGCCACAACGGTATTGAGTCGTAAATTGGCTTCTTTGGGTATCTACCCTGCGGTGGATCCGCTAGATTCTACATCTCGTATCCTTGACCCAGTTGTCATTGGCGATGAGCATTATGGTTGTGCACAAAGAGTGAAAAATATCCTTCAGCGGTATAAAGAACTTCAAGATATTATCGCGATTCTTGGTATGGAAGAGCTTTCTGAGGAAGATAAGCAGATCGTACACCGTGCGCGTAGGGTACAGCGTTTCCTTTCGCAGCCTTTCCACGTTGCAGAGCAATTTACTGGTCTAGAAGGTGTATTGGTACCAATCGAAGAAACAATCCGTGGTTTTAATATGATTATGGATGGTGAAGTAGATGAATACCCAGAAGCAGCTTTCAACCTTGTTGGTACTATTGATGATGCTATCGCAAAAGGTAAAAAACTCCTAGCCGAAGCCGAGGCATAATCGTCTGAAAGTGAGCAAAGCGAACGATCTAAAATCTAAAACCTGCCTGCGTGTCCGCAAGGACAGGCAGGTCTAAAAGTGCAGCGATCTAATGAATATTACAGTATTAACACCAGATAAAGAAGTTTTCCAAGGAGCCATCAGCTCTGTCAAAGTCCCCGGCATCACCGGAGAATTTGAAATTCTAAATAATCACGCTCCCCTCGTTTCTGCATTAGGCGAAGGCAAGGTAAGAATTGTAAAAGATGGAGGAGATCGGCTAAATTTTAAAATAGAAAAAGGCTTTATCGAAGTACTAAAAAACGAAGTTTCCTTGCTGGTTCAGGGGCTACAGGAATAAAAGATATATTAATAACCTAAGTTTTAAAAGTGGAAGGGGTAAAGTCAACAGGCTTAACCCCTTTTTTCTTGAATTCCTTATGATTACCTGACTTCTACGACTAAAGTTAATCTAAATGAAAACTGCAGTGACTAAGTTTCCAGCAGCATCTTACTTCTAAAAAAAGCGCAGCAACCCAAACTACCAGCACCACAGCATCTGACCTCTAGCAGCGAAGCAGTCTCTACTCTGACAGTGAGCGTCAGCGAACGGTCTAAAATCTAAAAGTGAGCGCCAGCGAACGATCTAAAATCTAAAAGTGAGCGTCAGCGAACGATCTAAATATGTTAAGTTTCACCAAACAAGGCATCTTCTGCAAACAAGCCAACGTCTACATCGACCCTTGGAAGCCCGTCGAACGGGCCATAATCTCTCATGGCCATTCCGATCATGCCCGTCGGGGACACAAAAACTACCTATGTGTTCAGGAATCCAAGGAGATTATCCGGCATCGGCTAGGCAAAAAAATTAATATAGATACCCTCACTTTTGGAGAACGAAGGACAATCAATGGCGTAACATTCTCCTTTCACCCAGCAGGGCACATCATCGGTTCTGCCCAAATTCGAGTCGAGTACAAAGGAGAAATTTGGGTCTTTTCTGGAGATTATAAAACAGAGGATGATGGCATTTCTGGTGCTTTTGAACCGATTCCCTGCCATGCTTTTATTACAGAATCCACTTTCGGACTACCTTTTTACCAATGGCAACCTCAGCACAAAGTAGCCGAAGAAATCAACAACTGGTGGCGACTAAACAAAGTGCACAATCGAGTCAGTCTCCTTGCTGGATATTCCCTCGGCAAAGCACAACGACTCATTCACCTGCTGGATGACTCAATCGGTAAAATTTATACCAATGATACCGTAGAGGACATCAACGAAATTGTTCGTATGCAAGGGGTGCCATTGAAAGCAACAACCCGAATCCACCAAGGCATGAAGGCCGAAGACTTCGTAGGTAATATCATCATCGCTCCGAGTTCGGCTTTGCATATTGATTTTGAAAAAGCAAATTGTGAAGTCTCCGAGGCCGTTGCTTCTGGCTGGATGGCTATTCGTAAAATGAGGATCAATCGCAAGGTGGATCGTGGTTTCGTTTTATCCGATCATGCTGATTGGCCGGGGTTGAATGCTGCGATTCGGGCTACCGGTGCGGAACATGTTTTCGTTACGCATGGGTATACAAATATGTTTAGCAAGTGGCTTTGTGAACAAGGGATCAATGCAATTCCGGTTTCTACAAAATATGTAGGAGAATTATTAGAAAAAAAATCGTAAAAGCTACTGATAAGTGCTCTGTAAATAAAATTTTTAACAAGAATGAGTCCTATCGGGGCGACATATCATTGCCAGAAACGTAAGTGTCTGGAACGTTTGTAGAAAAAAATACTATTGAATTTAATTTACTACTGGCCTCGAAGCATAATTATTTCATGCAACAATTTTCAACCTTATTTAAAACCCTTGAGCAGTCCAATTCTCGGAGTGATAAAATTCTAGTCTTAGCAGACTACTTCCAAAAAAGCGAGGAAAAAGATCGACTTTGGGCAGTGGCACTCCTTTCGGGGAGGTTGCCTAAGCGGTTGTGTACTTCGAAGGACTTGCTGGCTTGGGGGATGGAAGCTAGTTCCATTCCTGAATGGCTTTTTGATGCCTCTGGGAAAATCATTGATGATGTTGCGGAGACGGTCGCCTTGTTGTTGCCTCAACCCGATGAGCCAGATGAGCAACCCTTGTTTTCTTGGATGGAAACAGTCCGTATGCTTCAGTTGCGGAAAGCTATAGATAAAAAAACAGCGATACAAAAAGCATGGATGATTTTGAATCCGGATGAGCGGATACTCTTGAACAAGATCATAACTGGTGCATTTTCATTGTATCTTCCCGAAGAAATGTTGGTAAAAGGTATCGCATTGGCTACAGGTATCAACGAGCATATTATAGCACATAGATTATCTGGAAAATGGTCGCCTGAAATTAATGACTACCACGAACTTTTTGTAAGAGAACATGTCCGAGATTATATCTCCAAACCATATCCTTGGTGTGCGGAAAGAACAGTCGATGATGTCACCTTATTCAAAAAGAATCCGGCAGCATGGTCAGCCTGTTATCAGTGGGATGGGATTTCGGTACAGCTAATATTGAGAAAGGGAGAACTGTTTCTTTGGTCAGAAGATGGTCGTTTTTTGAATAATAATTTTCCTGAAATTGACATTTTGAAGCATTTTCTGCCGGATGGGCTTGTTTTTTCTGGTCAAATTGTGGCTTATTCGGAGCGACCACGTCCTATTAATGAGTTGCAAACACGGCTGAGAGGGAAAAAGCCAGGGCAGAAAAAGATGATGGCGACACCCGTTGTAATGTTCGTAACAGACCTGTTAGAGTTTAAAGGAGCAGATATTAGAAGAGAACCTTTTCGGAAGCGAAGGGGGCATTTAGAAGCATTGTTGAAAAACTACAAAAGTAATGGCGTGTTGAAGCTGGATTGGAAGTTGGGTTTTGACACGGAAGAGGCCTTAGAGGAATTGCGTCAATCTTTGCGACAAGCGGGTGCTGTTGGATTATTGTTACGAAAGCAAGAAAATAGTTATTTGGATGGCAGTTTTTTACTAAAATCCGATCCTTTATGTATAACGGGAATCTTAGTTTATGTAGAAATCAACAACCGTTCTGGTCGGGTGAGGACATTGAGTTTAGCAGTACATGATGGGATGACCTTGCAACAATTCACTAAGGTGCTGGCTACTTTATCGGATGAAGATCATGCAGAACTTTCGGAGTTTGTGAAAGGGAATACGACTGGCCGCTATGGGTCTTCTCGGAGTATAATTCCAGAGCTGATCTTTGAAATAGCGTTCGATAATGTATTTTCTTCTACTCGGCATAAATCCGGTTTGGTCTTGCGAAATCCTCAGTTAAAATTTTGGAGAAAAGACCTCAATCCTGACGATGCAGGAACGCTTCGGGACTTGCAAAACTTCATCTAAAATGAGTGCTTGATATGAAATTTTCCTATGTCTAAAATGCGATCACAAAAAAAAAATGCTGTAGATGTTTTGTATGCTTGCATTTTTAACCCTAAATATGTATCTTTAATTCCGAGGAAGCTTTTACGTTGGTCAAAAGAAAAATCATTGTTAAGTTTATAGCCAATTGTTTGCACTGTTACTGTTATTAAAGTAGCCAGTATTACGCCACTATGCTCTCAATAAGAATACATTATATTTATTTTGTGAATGAACTTTGCCGAAATTATTTGTGTATTAATTATTGAGATCTTAGTTTTAAATTATACACTGTGGAGCTGTGGTACCATGATAAGAAATAAATTCCCCTTCGCATGACCCTGTTTTTATTTCAATTTATGGTGCAGGAT
>JAHDGC010000189.1:7504-10466 GCA_020627865.1 Saprospiraceae bacterium
AATAGATATTTAACAAGTCTGCTATAAAACCCAAGTATGCAAAAAATTTATTTAGGATCAGATGCCTAAATATTGATAGTATTGCTATGCGTCTATTTTATTTTCGTAAATAAAACGATCTAACATAAAACTGGCAAAAAATAAAAGCGATCACTATTTGAATATCTCCCCATCTGAAACTTTCGTCCCAATATTTAATCGATTACCTACTGAAAAAACAAACATGAGACAAAAGGATAACATCCAAGATTTTTTATTAAATGTGAAAAAAAACTTAGGCTCGGACAAATCAAATTTCCCAAAACAATTTGATAGAAACCGATGGGGGTTTAATCTAAGCCATTTTGTATTATTGATTGCAGGGTTTTGCCTGATTACCATTCAGGAAAAATCTCATCAAAAGGAAAAAGAGTTTTTTGCCAAACAACTTTTACAGGATCGCCTTGTTGTGAATAACCTGCATAAAGAAATTGTGGAGCTTAAATCCGAATTGGCAAAAGTGAAATCGGATGGGGTAGAAGTACCGATAGCGGAAGAAAAAAATAAGCGGGATAAAATCGTAAGGCCAAAGGTGAATACGGCAAGGCCACATCTGACAGCTTATAGGGATGATTCTCCTCCGCCTCCTGTTGCTCCTAAAAAGAAGAAGGCACCGGAATATCGGGAGCCCGAAACAGGTATCTATTGCAAGGCGCATCTTCAAAAAATGAAGGAAGAGCAAATGTATAAATGGAAGGATGTAGAAGAGCCGAAGACGAAGCGCGTGGTTACGGCAATGCGATCTGTTCCATCTCGAAATGCGAATCCTGCAACTGATAGAAAGGCCAAAGAAAGAAAAGAGGCCGAAGTGGAGATTATAGCCAAGACGACAAAAATGGTGCAAGACATCCTTTCTGGGAAAGAAGCTTTTCCGGAAAAAATTGCGGAAGAAAATACCGAAGAAGAGAAGGTTGACTTGTTAGAAGTGGCGCAGTCAGGTTCGGTGGAGTAGGCTTGTGAAAAAAGATTTGGATTGCTAAATAGCATTTAAACTTATTCGTTTTTCACTTTTGATAATGGCGGAGTTTGTTGCCCGGACAAGTATTTTGTGTTTTATCAAAATATCTTCGATGGATAATTCCCCTTTGAAGAAAGTGCTGTTAAATGCTTCAATTAGATTAGGAAAGGATACGATTGCATGTACCCTTCTGTTTGGAGCAATAATTTGCTTCGCTCTGAAATATTGGACTGTTTGGATAATTTGATTGATCATGCCGTTAGGGTAATCATGATTTTCATCGAAAGCAGAGCGCAGATCGTTGGTGTATTTGGTTTCAATGAATAAAATCCAATCCTTATCATTACAAGTTTGTGGAAATAATACACACTCGCATTGTTTGCTGTGTTCCCCTTTTGCTATAGGCAATGCATTGTCCTTAAATCCGTCAAAATATACACCGATTGGTTTTTTATTTTCTAAATAAACAGATTTGATCTCTGTGGGTTCTTGTTCTAGCAATGCAACCGCTCCTCCGGATGAATTTTTATAATCAACAATATAAATTTTAGGAGCGTTGGATAAGCGCAAAGTGTGTGCGGGTAAAGCTTGCTCTATCTTAGTTTTCATGCATGGAAGTAGTTTAGCATTTCATAATATTCATCCATGATGTTGTTCATGATTTTGTTGAAATAATGCTTGCTTACTGTTCCTGTATTTTTATCCTTAATAGATTTTAGCGTTCCATTTTCTATTTCCCAAACAGAAACTAAATTTGGGTCTATCCAAGATTTGTGGCTCAATAATGTGGATCGCTCTTCCTCGGGCATTTCCTCCTTAACATTATAACCCATCATGCAATTATTGAAAGCATAGAGAATGTATGGGCTGTGTGTTGTTATTAAAACACTGTGATTTCTGGAAGCCTGATTTATTTTTTGTAAGATAAAATAGACCAAATCCCTTTGGGTTGCTGGAAATAGGTTTTGTTCGGGTTCTTCGATAATGAAGTTGGTGTGTTGATACGCTAATCGGGTGTTTAGTAAATTTGTAAATTCTTTCGTACCCTCTTCTGATAAGAGATTTTTTATGGTTCTCCTAGCTAAAGCTTGATTAATCATCTTACTGAATTCATCTATTTCTTCAACTGAAGGAGATAGATATCTTTTATAAAAACTATCAGATAAATAATCTACCAGCATAACTAATGGTGTAACGGATTGTAGGCCACTGGAGGCATTTTGTATAGTAATTTGTTTTTTTTCCTTTTCTAGTGTTAAGATGTCAGTGTCATTTTCTTTAAGATGATGATAATGAACTCCTAAACCTAAAATTGCTAATGCATTGGTTTTGGCATAATGCCGCTTGGTATCATACCAATCATACAAAAAGCTCATGATATTGTCATTGGTTTCTTTGTATTTACCCAAGTTCGGGATAACAGAAACAAAATTTCGTTCCGCCGGAATATAGATGTTCTTTGGCTTTTGATAATCTAGATTATTTTCTTTTTTGCTGATTTTCTGTTCATAATTTTCGCCTTTGTAGCTTATAGATGTAAAGTCGCTGTCATAACTAATCAAAGAATTTTCATTAAAAGCATTGGGATCAACTCGATGAAAATCAATAAACTGATCCGCAAACTTATATTTATACTCCCCATCTAAAATAAACCGCTTCTCTACCCACTGGCAATAACTAATGACTTTCGCAATGGTGCTTTTTCCACTACTTTGCGGCCCCATAATAATATTGACTTTATTTAAATCTATCACGACATGCTCTAGCGGCCCAATATTCTTTATAGTGATTCTTTTCATCTTGTTATGCTTTGATGCGCTAAATTACAAACAATATTGCAGAATTGTAATATTGTTTGTAGAATCATTATCAACCCCTCCAATCCATTTTATTCTTATTATATTTTTATCAATACTTGGTATTCCCAAATTCATTTCGTATGTTTACCATACAAACTGTAAACAA
>JAHDGC010000190.1:0-3672 GCA_020627865.1 Saprospiraceae bacterium
TCCAGCCGTTTCAAAATTCACATCACTACTTTCATCCGTATTCGCCTGACCGTTTTTTGAAGGTGCTGGCGTAGGGTGTGGTCTTGGTCCAATCATACGTTCAACATCTGACTTCAATAAAACTTCTTTATCTAACAGGGCCTTTGCCAATAATTCTAATTCTTCTCGCCTTTCTTTCAACAATTCTTGTGCCCTGAGGTATTGAGATTCTACCAGCTTCCTGACTTCATCATCAATCAAAGTCGCGGTACTATCAGAGTAAGGTTTTTGAAACTGATCTTGAGACATGCCATAGAAGGAAACATTCCCAACATTTTTATTCATTCCAAAGACGGAAATCATACTATAGGCCATTTTCGTTGCCTGATCCAGATCACTCTGTGCTCCTGTGGATATTTTTCCGAATACAACATTTTCAGCAGCCCGGCCACCGAAGGTCATACACATTCTATCCAACAATGCTTCCGTTCTGGTGATGTATTCTTCTTTTGGTAAATATTGTGCATAACCTAATGTCCCGATACCACGAGGAACAATGGTAACTTTTACTAATGGAGATGCATTTTCCAAGAACCATCCACAGACCGCATGGCCCGCTTCATGATAAGCAATAATTTCTTTTTCTTTAGGAGAAATGATTTTATTTTTCTTTTCCAAACCACCGATAACCCTATCTAGGGCATAGTTGAAATCATCCATATCAACTTCCGACTTGTTACGACGAGCAGCAATAAGTGCAGCCTCGTTACAAACATTGGCAATTTCTGCACCGGCAAATCCCGGCGTCATCTCTGCCAATACATGGGCTTGAATAGACGGGCCACATTTGATGGATTTAAGATGAACTTTGAAGATCGCCTCTCTTCCCTTCAAGTCAGGGCGATCAATGCCGATTTGTCTATCAAAACGTCCTGGGCGCATCAAGGCTGTATCCAATACATCAGGTCTGTTCGTAGCGGCCATCAGGATAACCCCTTTATCCGTACTGAAACCATCCATTTCTACAAGAAGCTGATTCAGGGTGTTTTCTCTTTCATCATTACCACCTGTAAATCCACTACGGCCGCGTGCCCTTCCTATTGCATCAATCTCATCAATGAAGATAATACAAGGTGCTTTTTCACGAGCTTGCTTAAACAAATCGCGAACCCTAGAGGCACCTACACCAACAAACATCTCCACAAAGTCGGAACCAGAGATCGAAAAGAAGGGTACACCAGCTTCGCCAGCAACAGCCTTCGCTAAAAGCGTTTTACCGGTACCAGGAGGGCCAACTAGCAACACCCCTTTCGGAATCTTGCCTCCTAATGCAGTATATTTCTTCGGATTCTTAAGGAAATCAACAATTTCCATGACTTCTTCCTTGGCTTCATCAAGGCCAGCAACATCCTGAAAGGTAACATTTACCTTAGTGTTCTTATCAAACAAGGTTGCCTTTGATTTTCCGATATTGAAAATCTGAGCACCTGGCCCGCCAGCACCACCACCGACACGTCGCATGATAAATACCCATATGGCCACTATGATAAGGATAGGAAGTACCCAGCTAAGGATGGGCGCCAACAAGTTTTGTTCTTCTTTATACTCGGGTTCAATTTTAGTCCCGAACGACTTATTCAGTTGCTTAATATTTTCAGCAAAAGCTTCCGGAGGACCAATATTGAAAGTGTAGTCTCCCTTGTGGCCACCAAATAAAGGGTTTCCTTTTTTGTCAGGAGAATCCGAATTCCCTTTCTTAACATAGACCCTTGCTTGTTTTTCGTTGATAACTTCAAGCCTTTCTACTTCCCCTTTTTGAACCATCTCTTTGAAGTCTCCAAAATTGATGGGTTTACTTTGCGAGCTATAGAAAGTGTAGAAATTAAGCGTTAATAAGAATAAAGCTACTAAACCATAAATCCAGTACGAATTGAATCGGGAGTTATTCGGTTTTTCATTATTATCATTATTATTATTGAGCTGATTATTATTTTCCATTTATAAAGCTTATGATAACACTGTGACACTATTGTAATATATAATTATAACGTTTGGGCATACTTTTCGTTTTATCTTTTCGACAAAAGTATGCTCCATGTCTATAATCACAACTATAAATTCTGATATTCTGTAAAAATACCGTCACTCCAAAGGTCTTCTATTTGGTAAAACTGCCGAGTTTCTCTATAGAAAACATGAACAACGGTGGTAAAATAATCCAGAAGAATCCAGAGGGAATTCTGTTGCCCTTCAATATGGTTGGGTAAGAGCAAGCCTTCTTCTTTGAGTCTTCTGTGTATATTATCGGAGATGGCTTTGACCTGTGTATTAGAATCGCCTTCTACAACGATAAAAAAATCTGTAGGAGCTTCTTCCAAGTGACGGAGATCTATTTTGACAAGATTTTTCCCTTTAATATCCTGGATACTGTCAATAATCAGATCATTTAGTTTTTCTCCTGAGATTGCTCTCTGCTGCGCTTCTTTTGATATATTCAAATTTTGTTTCCTTATTTTTGTCGATGAAAATGATAATTTAGCGTTTCAGATCGGAATAACTGTTCTTTTTGACTTAAAATGCTGTTTTTTTTTCTAAAAAGCTATTTTTTTATCAAAAAACAGATTAAACGTGTAAAAATACTAAAATATAATAGATTGACCTACATTAATAACACGCTTTTTATTGGAAAAGTTGTAATTCATCTACCACGATTAGATTCGACCAATAAATACGCTATTGATATTATATCAAAAAATAAACCAAGTGAGGGAACTGTCATATCGACGGACAATCAGCAGGAAGGACGGGGACAGATTGGCAGTGTTTGGGAGAGTCAAGCCTATAAGAACATCACCCTGAGTGTCATTTTGTACCCAAAGTTCTTAAGTGTACGAGAACAATTTGCATTAAACAGAATCAGTTCGATCGCTGTTTTTCGTTTAATCAAGTCTTATTTGCCGAAAAAGGAAGTAAAAATCAAGTGGCCCAATGATATTTATGTTGGTCATCGTAAAATTGCCGGAATTCTGATTCAGAATGCGCTACATGGCCAAGGAATACAATCTTCAGTGATTGGCTTGGGCATTAATGTTAATCAAAAACGTTTTTATTCCAATGCGCCAAATCCGACATCTTTGCAATTGGAGTCAGGGGAAGAATTTAATATAAAGCAGTTGAGTGCAGAATTGTGTGAATATCTAGAGGAAGCTTATCTGAAACTGAAACAACAACAATATGCGGAGCTGGATCAATTTTATCAATATCATCTTTACCAACGAAATGTATCCTGTAAGTTTGTGACGAAAGGGAATGAAATCTTTGAAGGGAAAATTAAAGGAGTAGATGCTACAGGAAGGCTTTGTGTCAAGAAGGCTGGAGAATTGGTGTATTTTAGCTTCAAAGAGGTTAGTTTTGTTTAAAAATAGTTGTTTGACAATTTTTGCAAAAAACAAATTCTATAATCATGCGAGTTCCATAGGAACGGTATGTCATTGCCAGTCATTAAATGGCTGGAAGGTAAAAATGCAAAAATTGTCAAGGACTCTAAAAAATTAAGTTTATAAAGTAGCAATATTTACATAAAATGAATGTACAAATTATAACAATCGGAGACGAACTTTTGATCGGGCAGGTTATCGATACGAACTCTGCTTGGATGGCCACGGAGTTAAATCTACTGGGCATGTCTGTCAG
>JAHDGC010000190.1:3682-10414 GCA_020627865.1 Saprospiraceae bacterium
GATGACTTGAAGGAAATTCAGGATGCTTTAAAAGAGGCAACCGAGTCGGCAGATGTCATTTTGATGACGGGTGGCTTGGGGCCTACAAAAGATGATATTACCAAAAAAGCCATTGCTGACTTCCTAGGTGTAGGCCTTGAGTTCAGTCAAAACACTTATGATAGAATCTTGCGCCTGTTTGAAAAATTCGGACGATCTACAACACCTGCACACAAGGAACAGTGTTATATGCCCGTTGGGGTAACTTTGCTAAAAAACAGAATGGGCACTGCACCCGGAATGTATTTTGATTTGGAAAATAGTGTGCTTTGTTCCATGCCAGGCGTGCCTTATGAAATGAAATCTATCATGAGTGAGGAGTTGCTGCCCAAATTGAAAGATCGGTTTCCCGGAAAAGCCATCGAGCATCGAACCATCCTTACGGTAGGAGAAGGCGAAACTCGGATTGCGGTGCGCATTGAAAAATTTGTGGAGGCGTTACCGGATTATGTGAAAATTGCTTACTTGCCAGGGAAAGGAGCTGTCCGGCTACGGCTTACTGGAAAATCTGAGAATAAGGAGGCCCTGGTCAAGACAATGGATAATTTGCAAGGGAAACTGCAACAAGAAATACCCGAGTTGGTTTTTGGTTATGGGAAGACAAAGCTGGAGGAAGCCGTCGGGCAATTATTGTTAGGAGAAAAGAAGACTTTAGCAACAGCAGAAAGTTGCACCGGAGGACATCTGGCACATAGCCTTACTTCCATTCCGGGATCATCCGGTTATTTTCATGGAAGTGTAGTGGCTTATGATAATCGCATCAAGGAAAATGTCTTGGGTGTTCGAGAGGAAACCTTGAAGGCATATGGTGCGGTTAGTGAGCAAACTGTTAAGGAAATGGTGACCGGTGCTTTGAATGTCATGGGAACGGATCTCGCTGTTGCGACTTCAGGCATTGCTGGCCCGGGCGGTGGCACTCCAGAGAAGCCTGTTGGTACAATTTGGCTGGCAGCCGGGGATCAAAACCGCATGGTAACTCAAAAACTACAACTGGGAAAAGATAGGATGTTGAACATAAAATACACATCCGTGAAAGCCTTGGATTTGGTGCGGCGGTTTTTGTTGGGGATTGTTTAAGGCAGGTTCTAAGTGCTTCCGTTTTACTAATCTTATACTTTACGCCCAACCTTGTGGCAAATACACGCGTTTCTAATGCATCATAGGCAATCGAAAATCAAATAGAAAGCCTATTGAATAAAAAAATATAAAATGAAAAATCTTTCAAACTGGGGGAAAAATAACCCCGTGAAAACCATCCTTATTATTACGGCTTGTCACCTCTTAATGATGCTCAATGCATTAGGAACTGGGGCATTGCTGTATGTTTTTGACTATGGCTATTTTAAATGGTCATTTATAATAGCAGCAAGCGTATTTGGTATGGCCTACTTGCTTTATCCTAAGAAAAATAAGGCCCAAGGTTTATTTCGCTATTCTTATATGAGGCAAAAATCACATGACCTGATGTTGGTTCTTTCATTTGCATTAGTTGTTACCTTCGGATTTAATAATTTTCTTACGATTGGTACACCAGAATATAATACTAGCCCTAACGCATCTGCAAGATTAATTGTGCATAAGACAAATCCTGATGCAGGGCAAAAAAGTGATAATTCGTTTAAGTCCAGGATCAAGAAGAAAATCAAAGATCAAAGGAAAGAGCTGAGGAGTGAATTAAGAGGACTAAAAAAAGCATTTAAAAATGATGAGGACAGAACTTTGATCAAATTGATAAAAGCGCTATTGATTATCCTAACGATTTGTGTTATGGTTGTTCTTGGTTTCTTGGTCGCTTATTTGGCTTGTGCGGTTACTTGCTCTGGAAGTGGAGTCTTAGGGGTACTGACTTTGCTCGCTGGTTGGACAGGGGTTGTACTTTTAAGTATATTTGTTATAAAAAAAATTGTGAGAAAGGTCGGTACAGGGCCTTTGTTTAGATAATTTTGTAACTTGTAAGCTAAAAGATTAATGGATAATAAATATTTGGAATATGCTATTTTGATTGTTGTAACCATTATTGTTGCATGGTTGGTTTCTTACTTGTTAAGAAAAGCGATAGACTTTTTTATAAAACGAAATAGCAAACAACTCCATGTAGATCCAACAAACTTTATCTTCCTTAAAAATTCGATTAGTTTCGTCGTTTACTCTATCGCGATATTTTGGGTTTTTACAAAAATACCTTATTTCAAAACACTGGGTACGGCATTGTTTGCGAGTGCTGGTGTTTTGGCTGCCGTAATAGGTTTCGCCTCTCAAAAGGCATTTGCAAATATCATTGGAGGTATTTTTATCTTGATGTTTAAACCTTTTAGAATTGGAGATTCCATAGAAATTGCCAGTGGTCATAGTGGTGTGGTTGAGGAAATCACATTGCGCCATACAGTCATCAAGGACTATGAGTTCAGGAGGATCGTAATTCCCAATAGCATCATGAGTGAGGATACCATTATCAATAGCAGCATAACAGATAAAAGAATAAGAAAACATATTGATATTGGTATTGCCTATGATGCCGATATAGAAAAGGCAGAACAGATAATTATGGGGGAAATCATAAAGCATCCATATTTTATTGATAACAGAACGGACAGTGAAAAAAGTGACGGCAAGCCAGCGGTTCCTGTAAAGGTGGTGAGTTTGGGGGATTCTAGTATTACGTTGCGGGCATTTGTTTGGACGAAAGATTTTGATACTTCACTAGAACTCGAAAGGGATATTCTTAGAAGTGTGAAATTAGCTTTTGATAAAAGTGATATTGAGATTCCTTTCCCGTATAGAACTATTGTTTTTAAAAATAAACCTAATTCATAAAATGCGATCAAAACAAATATATCTCTTGTTGCTTTTAGCCATGCTAAGCTCGCGCTTTCAAAATAGGGGAGAACCATACCAAAAAGAAGCTGAAAAGAGCTGGGATGGAATATACCACTTTAGCAACAGACCAATACAACTTTTCTTATTGGGACTCTGAGGCAAAGGACAAGCCCGTGTATGTTTTGTTTCACGGATTCGGTTCTTCGACACATTTTCAGTGGTTTAAGCAGGCCAAATTGTTATCCAAAACGCACCGATTGATTTTGCCGAATTTATTACATTTTGGTTCTGAGCCAAAGGGTGGGGGAAAGCACAGCGTGCAGGAACAGGCGACAGCCATTGCGGTATTGTTGGAGGAGTTGAAAATTGACAAGATGGTTTTGGGCGGCATCTCCTATGGTGGCTTGGTAGCGGCAGAACTGGCCATGTTGGAGCAGGATAAAATCGAAAAGTTGACGATCTTCGCCAGCCCCGTAAAGTTTTTTAGTGATGAAGATATGGCAAAGGTGGAGCGAGATAATGACGTTGATGATATTACCGAATTATTGGTTCCCGCGGATATCGAAACGATGCGGAAGATGACCGATATTGTTTTATACAAAGACAGAAAAATTCCGAAATTTATCCTCAAAGATTTACATAAAAACATGTATTTGGATGAGCAAAACAATGCTAATTATAAAGCGGTGTTGAATGCGATGCAAGCGGATAAGGAAGAACTGAGAAGTCGAAACTATCAATTTGATTTTCCGGTATTACTGGTCTGGGGGGCGAATGACGAATTGGTTCCGGCACGGATAGGAACGGAGTTAAAGGAGTTTCTTCCTTCGGCAGAGTTACACCTTATCCCCGAGGCGGGGCATGGTGTTAACGTGGAGCAAAAGAAAAAGTTTGATAAAATTCTGCTTGAGTTTTTAAAGAAATAATTGAAAATATACTTTAAATTGAAAAATGCTGTTAATTAACTGTAGTAATTTATTTAACAACATTTTTATCAAAAATCAGCTATGACTGGATTCATGAAATTTTCCTGTTTGACCGGAAGACAAATTATGACAACATGCTGCTTGTTTGTCATGCTGTTATTGACATCCCAAGCAATGGCACAAGATGCCCCAGAAGAAAACTTCTTCGCGAATGATATGAAACACGAGTTTGGGGTTAATATGACAACTATTCTTTCTACTGTCCTCGGTAATGAGTTGAACGGCCTTGACCCTGGCCGATTCCCGATAAGCTATAAACGCCTCCTTAAAAATAACAAGGCATTGCGCTTGGGGATAGGCGGGAATGTTAGCTTTAGAAATACGGACAACTTCAATGCAGAAAATCGTCAAAATGCGGTGATCGCTCGTGTAGGTTTTGAAAAGCGGTGGCTTTTTGAAAAACGATGGATGGTTTATGCTGGATTGGATTTCATGTTTGATTATGCTAGTGAGCGGAATACGGTGAATACCCCAACGGATTTTGTGATACTCAGTATCAATCGCAAAGGTGTGGGCATTGGGCCTGTATATGGAATGCAGTTTGCCATAACTCCTCGGTTGGTGCTTGGAACAGAAGGGTCTTTGTATGCTTTTTATCATAATGAAAAACAAAAGAGTGAATTTGCCTTTACACCAGGTTTTAGCGATGAAACTACGAGTGATATTTTCGCCGCAGCGTTATCCGTTCCGAAGTGGTTGTATTTTGTAGTAAGATTTTAATCAAAAATGATGAAAAATATATGTTTACTTGTGGTGCTTTTGTTGGCAAGCATTTCCTCAATGGCGCAAGATGATTTCCGACAAGGAAAATATGCAGAGCATGGTTTGAATATAACGCCTTTGCTGGTACAATTTGCCCCATTTGGCGGGACAGAAATCACGACTAGTATTGTTGCTTATCAGTTCCAGCGGATTAAAAATAGGCGGATATTCCGAACTGGGGTGGGGTTTAATCTCCATTCTGTTGATGATGACGATTTTAGTGATATACATATTAATCTAAGAATGGGTTTTGGGAAAGAGCATGGCTTAAGCCCCAAATGGAGCTTTTATAAAGGATTGGATTTTTGGTTTTTTGCTGGGAATGAAAAGACGCCTATAGGATCGGTGGGGAATAGATTTTTTAATGACACAGCAGCTGGTATAGGGCTGGCTCCCTTTGTAGGGCTGAAATTCCATATTTCGGAAAAGGTGAATTTGGGTACAGAAACCCATTTTTTGTTCAGCTACCTTATGTCCCACGAAGAGCTTGCTTTCAAGGTTGTACCACCAGTTTCGTTGTTCCTTAATGTAAGATTCAAACGTTAAATTTCTCTTATAACCAACCATATGTGAAAATATCTCGTTATCTTTAGAGCGAAAGCAATGGAAAAGTTATGAAGAAGGGACATCAACATCCTTGCTCCCTATTTGTTGCACTCATAAAAATTTGAGCAAATGAAAAAAATAATCTTTAGCGTATCGGCACTTTTTTGCCTAGTTATTATGTATAGTTGCCAATCTGATGATAATATTCAGATTCAGGAGCAAATTCCCCAACTCCCAGAAACGGCATTTAAATATTCAGATTTTACCTTCCCGGCCCATTTCCCAGAAGCCTTGGTTCTTCAGCTCGAAGGAGGAGTACATTCTGGCCTTGTAGATGATGATGTTGCTACACTAGGCCGAGTCTTATTTTATGATAAACAACTTTCGTTAAACAATACCATTTCTTGCGGGAGTTGCCACAAGCAAACATTTGCGTTTGCTGATCCTGTAGCCGGAAGTGTCGGTTTCCAAGGAGCTGTTACGCCTAGAAATGCGATGGCCATTGTGAATCCGATTCTCAACAATAACTTCTTTTGGGATAGCCGCGTTCGTAGTGCGGAAGACCTCGCCTTGGAGCCAGTACAGAACCATATCGAAATGGGCATGGAATCTCTGGATAAACTAGCCATGAAATTAGAGCGAACTTCCTATTATGGAGATTTATTCGAGCAAGCTTTTGGTACGAGAGCAATTCACCCAGAAGGCCTTTCGACGGCACTTGCGCAGTTCATGCGTTCTATGGTTTCTTATGAATCAAAATTTGATAAGGGCATGGAAAATGATTTTGCTGATTTTACACCATTGGAATTAGCCGGTAAACAGCTTTTCTTTAGCGAAAAAGCGCAGTGTAGTTCTTGTCATGCCAATGGTAACTTTGCTGCACCTGATGGCGCTTTCTTTGTTACGAATATAGATACATTCTCTGGAGATGTTATTGATCCAAATGATCCTTTTATTAATGATTTTCCAGGAGGCGGTAACCCTTATGCGCAGCCTCAAAGTCGGGGTACGGCTAATATTGGCCTTGATGTGATTTATGAAGATAAGGGAAGATCAAGAGGAAAGTTCAAAATTCCAAGTTTGAGAAATATTGCCTTGACTGGCCCTTACATGCATGATGGTCGTTTCGGTACCTTGGAGGAAGTTGTTGACCATTATAGTGACAATATCCAACCGCATACAGATTTGGACACTAAATTCCGTGCTCCGGGTGGAGGAGTAGCACAAATGGGTTTTACAGAGTTAGAAAAGAGAAGCCTTGTCGCTTTCATGGAAACCTTGACAGATGCTAATTTTATCAAGGATGAAAAATTCTCCGATCCGTTTGAAAATTAAGAATCAATCATAAGTTTATTTATAAAGCTGGAATCCTCCTTTGGTTTAGACTGAAGGGGGATTTTTATTATTTCCTCTTTTCTCCTTCAATTATTTGCCTTACTTTTTCTTCCGAAATGTTTAATGAACTGGCGATTATTGGAATCGGTACGTTGTTACTATTCAATCCTAAAACCGCTTCTGCTTCTTTTAAATCTTTTCCTTGCTCAAGCCCTTGCTCAAGCCCTTGCTCAAGCCCTTGCTCAAG
>JAHDGC010000191.1 GCA_020627865.1 Saprospiraceae bacterium
TTCAATCAGAAGTCAGACGCTGTGTCGATAAAGACAGCCTTTACGATGAAGCAATTGATTACAAGCGGCTCACTAATCACCACCAGAAGTCAGACGTCGGCTCGATAAAGATAGCCTTTACGATGAAGCAACTGATTACGAGCGGCTTACTAATCACCAATCCACTACTTACTATTATTCTTCAAAAAATCATTCATCATATCAATATCTACGACACCGACTAAAGCGCCATCTCCCAACACCGGTAAGATACGATAAGATTTGAGTTGCATGAGGTTCAGGGCTGCCTTGAGGCTGTCTTCTGCTCGAATAAATTCAAAATCATTGGAAAAGTAAGCTTCTACAGGAGATTCTGCATCATTTTTTCGGGCGGCATCCATGACCTTGCGTTCATCTAGGACACCGGCAATTTCGCCCATTTCATCCAACACCAGAAAATTTTTCTCCACACCACGAGCGGTTTCTTCCAAAACATCGGCAATTTTATCCGTTTTGAAAAACTTTCGGAATTGGATTCTCAGCAAGTCGGATACCTTATGCTTTTTCAGGACACTCTCCAATTTTACCATTCGGTATTCCTGTGCGGCAGTCAGAAAAACGAAAACGCCAATAAGCCCAAAGATAAAATCACCCATGTAAAAGGCGGCCATCATAAAAAGGACAGCGAAAGCTTGCCCAAGATAAGAAGCAATTTGCGTGGCTTTTTCCCGACCCAATTTTATGGCCAGCAAAGAGCGAAAAATGCGTCCTCCATCCATCGGGAAGGCAGGAATGAGGTTGAAAACGGCTAAAATGATATTGACCCACAGGAGCAATGGCCAGAAATTAGCCGATTCTGAAAAGAATGCGTTGGTATTGCCGCCAAAGTTAAGTTCATAGGAGCCGAAAAAGAATAACACAATGAAAATAAGGCCAGCAATAGCAATATTGACGAGTGGCCCCGCAACGGCAACCATGAATTCTTGGATAGGGTTTTCTGGCAATTTATCCAATCGAGCAACTCCGCCGATAGGGGAAAGAATGATGTCTTGGGTGTTGATTCCGTAATAGCGTGCAGTCAGGGCGTGGCCATATTCGTGTAAAACTACGCAGAAGAAAAGGGTCAGCATGAAGCCGATCCAGATCGCCATTCCAGCCATATCCAGATTCCGATCGAAGCCCAGATAGAGCACCCATATCATGAAAAAGGCGAAAGTCCAGTGGATGAATACTGGAATTCCGGCAAACTTGGCTATTTTAAATGCTCCTTTCATGAATAGTAATTAAGCGTCAAGATGGTCATTATGGGTTTTGTATATTGCATAACGAAAAAATTGGGTTTGGGGTTGTATGTAACGTTGATTATGTTACCTCAACATCAATCAAAAAACTCCGATAATATTTAATCAAAACCATTCCCGACAAGGCTAAAAATATACTCAGCATCAGGAAAGCAAAGATAACATGATTCCCAACATGAAAAAAGCCAAGGGAAAAGATACCCAGAAATATAATCCTAAAAATAATATTGGTCAGGAAAAAGATGCTGCTGGCCCTGCCGTAGACCTGATTGGGAACATGGGTGAATAAATAGGTGATGCGCATGACACGGGTGCCGGCATTGGACATGCCAAGCAATAAACACATGGCAAAGAAGACTAAAATACTGCTTGTGCCAAACAAAATGGCAAAGCATAAAGCCGAAAGCATCGTCATCACGATAATGGCCATCGGGATGGTCGTCCATTTAAAGATTTTCCAAATGGCCAGCCCCGCAAAAATAGCGCCTATGGCATAATAGATTTCTGAAGAGGCATAAACATCCCCTTTGGCCTGAAGGTGGTTGCTGACATAAGTGGCGTTCAGGTAAAAAAGTGTCAACAAAATCGTCACGAAGATGGAATAGGATGCCACTCCGAAAAGGAAGATATTGGGGTGGGTTTTTAAGTAATTCCAACCTATTTTGAGGCGTTCTTGTACGCTGCCGATTTCTGGTTTTCTGGTAATGAGAGATTTGTATTGTATCGCAAGAATGAGGAGGAAGGATATAAAATAGGTGCCCGCATCCAGCAAGAAAATTTCGTAGATACTCCATGCGGCAAAGTTAAAACCAATATTCATTTCAAAGCCTAAGACGTTTAATAAACCATCTTGGGTACCCTCCAGCAACAGTGCTGCTCCAGCTCCAGCGATAACATTGCTGAACTGCCCGATGATTTCCAGATAACTAGTAATTTTGCCGTAATATTTCTCCTCGGAAATCTCCTGCATGAAAGCATAAAGATTCGGGTAGTGGATATTATAATGGGAAAAGGTCAGGACAAAAACGGAACCTACCAGCCACCAAGACCCCATTCCGTATAGGCCAAGAAAGGCAATCATGGTTAAGAGCAGGCCGGAAATGGTGGTGATCACCAGAAAGATATGCTTGCGGTTGTATTTGTCTACCAAAGTCCCGCTATAGGGTGCCCAAAAAAGGGAGAACACACTAACTACGATATAAGTCAAGGCAAACTTTCCCATCTCCCCTTGCTGGGCAAAATACCAAGGGATAGCAATCATACTGATCCCCTGAGCGACACCGGAAATCGAGTTGGCGAGAAAAAGTTGCGCAATAGCGGGTTTATTCTTCAAGTTTTCGAGGGCTTTGATCCACAACTTCCATTAAGGTGCGGAAAGCAACAAATTTATCTTTATACCGATTGGTATGGTCAGCTTGGAGGGCTTTAGCAAATTCATCTTGATAATGCCTAAAGCTATTCATATCATCACAAACATATTGAATGGCATAGGTAATACCATCAGTTTCATCAATATAAAGAAGGCGGCTGATTTTGTATTCTTTAAAAATTCCGGTCTTCATAACTTCCGGGATATGGGTTGCTTTCATCCATGCTAACCAATCTTGATGGGTATTGTGTTCTATTTTTACAGTGACGTTGTATAGTATCATATTGGTTTTTGTTTTGTTGAGGCGTATTGGGATAGAAATATTGGAGACACATGTAATGCGTTTCTACTGGATACTATCCCCTCGGAGTTTTCGGAATCGTTTTCGGGCATCAATAGCAAAAGTGGAACCCGAAAACTCGGTAAAAATCTTTTCATATAAATCTTTTGCCATTGCAGGTTGGCTCAACTGGTTTTCATAGAGCTGCGCCAGTTCAAACATAGCATTATCCGCCCGGATTTCCTCTACATGATCGGTTATAATTTTATTATACATCTCGACGGCGTTATCATATTCCCGCTTTTTGGTATAAATTTTTGCTTTCGCATAATAAATATCATCCAAGAGGCTGTGTTCTGCAAAATCACGGGAGAGCGTATCCAATTTCAGGAAAGCATCCTCGAAGCGATTCTGGAAAACCAGCAAGTCAGAATCCGAATAAAGCTCCAGTGCCGTTGTTGTAGTATCTAATCCCATATTATCCATGATAAAAATAGATAAATCCAAGGCATCGTTGGCAATCAGCTTAGAGGTAGAAGCCTTGAGGATGTCAAATTGCGCCTGTGCCCATTGGAAATCACCGGTAAAGTAGGACAATTTCGCATTCCGGTAGCGGGCTTCATGACCAAGCAGGTCATCCTTGAATTCTTTATCCACCTGAGAATAGAGTAGGGTGGATTCCCAAATTTCTCCTTGCATCAGGTAAAAATCGGCTAGGCTGAGTTTGGCTTTTGCCTTAACAATACGATTTACACCGGGATACTCAATCATATCCTTGAGCAATATGGTGGCCTTATCCAAGTCATTGATATAAAAGGCTTCTAAGTCAGCAAGTTCGGCAATGATGGTAGCCGTTGATTTATTTCTGCCAAATTCATTCAGAAAAACTTCATATTGCGTTTCCAATGTCCGCAGATCTCCGAGGGTGTAATCAAACCCTTCCACGACCTGTTTTCTCTTGCAAGTCAAAGATTCTCTTTTGGAATCGATATAGAAACCGGAAGTTGCCCCCTTTTCATTAACCACATAATCATAAGCTTTAATCGCCGTATCATAATCCTTATCATTTGCGGCTACCTGCGCGAGCTTATAAATCCGGCCACCGTTCTCTTCCAATCTTCTATCCAGTGCCCGAACTTGGCGGAGTGCATTGCCGTAATCTTTCCGTTGGATAAACAGCCACGTGATAAGTTCTGGATAATGAATGGCATTTTCATCTTCCTGAATTTTATTATAAAGCTGCATCTGAAGCTCTTGATAATCTTCATCCGTATGTAAATACCTTTGGAAAAGGGTTTTCATCTGATTGACCCGACTTGGATTATCATTCAAACTTCTGAGGTAATTGCTGATCATTTTCGGGGTATCTCCCTTGTGGCGATAGAGATCACCCAATTGGTATGCAAAAACATTATCATCCTTGAGTAGTTTTCCCCCTTTTTCATAAGTTTCGATGGCCATGTCAAATTTGGTCAAGGTAGAGAAGGCATTGGCCAACTTGGTAATTGTATATTTATCGCCTTCCAGCTTCTTGATGGCCTTTATATATTGCTCGTTAGCCAGATCATCCTGAAACTGCCTTTCGTACAAATTTCCATAGGTTACATAAAGCTGCACCTTACGGGGGTTTTTCTTGATCTGCTTCTTGATGATTTTCTCACAGTCTTCAAATCGCTCCAGATTGATGAGACATTCGATGTATTTATTAAAATACAGGTCGTTATTGTTATTTTTCTTGTAAATATCCTCATAAATGCTACTGGCCTTTTCATATTCTCCATTAGAGAAATACTGTTGTGCCAGTTTGGATTGCTGTGCAAGGTTAGGCTGAGCCAGCATAATTGCTGGGAAAAGTAATATGAAGATGAGATTTAGGAATCGCATAATTTTCTAGATTTCTTGATATTTTCGATGGAGATAAATTACCTCCTCTCTATTAGACGTAAGTAATGCAATAATTATACAAAGAAAACGCTGTTTTATAAATAAAAGTTGTTTTTTATAGAAAATGTAGCAATATGTTACTTTTTGGAGATATAAGCAAATGAATGAATGCTCGTTTTGAATATGAAGCACTTGCTATTTCTTAAATTAATTGATACAACTTGTCTACAAACGTTGCGGTCTTGACATGATTTATTTTTGATTTGTGACAGGCTTGGTATAACAACGTGATTTTATGTAGTATTTTTGCAGTACGCGTCAATGTTTCCCAGGTAACAAAAACGTAAAAAAATATACACTTGTAGTGTAATTGCAGGGTTCGTAAGTGTTTGATTTACAGTGATGTATGAGGGCTGAATGTTTTTTATTAAAAAATAGTTAAAAATATCATATATAAACAAAACAAGAGGTAACATTTAGACTTCAAAAGCCGTATTTTGTTTTATTATGATTACATCCCCAACTTATATAATAGAAGATATTGCATATCTCAAGCAACTCAAAGAAGATTTGGAGCTTCAGTATGAGCAACTCATTTTAATGAAGCATGAATTTCAAAACTTTGAAGTACCCTTATTGGGCAATCCAGTGGTGTCCACGATTAATGAACTAATCGCCTTGCGTTATCGGGTAGAATTTCAATTGGCGAACTACGAAGCCTATGGTGCCTTTTACCAAGATGATGGCATTGAGGAAAAGCAAATTGAGTTTCAGGTGCACTTTAATAACCTCAGGGCGACGACGCTCCGGTTGTATACGGAATATGAAGACTATTTTAGGAATAGCTTGCAGAAGGTAGTTTGTATGTTTTATAAGACGGCATGAGGTCCTTTTTAAGGAATAATGCCTATCTTGGATAGATATTTTGATGTGCTTGACCTAATGACTTCCTGCTGATATAGCTTAGAGCATGTTATTTAGATAATTGGCTTTTCATACAAACGGGTAGCCAAAATGGAAGTGGGTCTAACATCTAAAGTCTAACATCTATCCATGATGAAAACAACCTTCGGCAATATCGACATCTATCTCTTTGACCAATTGTTAAAGGGAAACTATATCCATTGCAAAAAAGTGATCGACCTCGGTTGTGGTGGTGGGCGGAATCTAGTCTACTTTCTTCAAAACAACCACCAAGTATTTGGCATTGATAAAAATCCTGAAGCCATAAATCATGTGCGAACCCTTGCCGCAGATTTGGCTCCTGATCTTCCCTCCGAAAATTTCAAAGTAGCCCATATTGAAGACATGCCTTTTGGGGACGAAAAATTTGACCTTGTCCTCTGTAATGCTGTTTTGCATTTTGCAGAAAATCACCATCATTTTGAAACGATGCTCACTGCAGCATGGAATTATCTCGAACAGGGTGGATACTTCTTTGCTCGCTTGGCCTCCGATATTGGCATCGAAGATAAGGTGAAACCCTTAGGCGAAGGCCGCTACCTTTTGCCCGATGGCTCCGAACGTTATCTGGTTAATGAAAATAAATTGTTAGAAAATACACGAAAACTAAACGGGGAACTGTACGAATATATTAAGACAATAAATGTGCAAGGCTTGCGCTGCATGACAACCTGGTGTATGCGGAAGCTTTGACGATTAAAAAAATCTGTGCGTCCATCTGTGTAATCCGTGGTGCCACTTTTTTAGTGTAAACTTAAAAACAACCAGCCCGAATTATGAATCATAAATCATTATGTATTATTATTGTTATAATCTGCTTTGCATCTTTGGCCCAATCCCAACACCACAACGTCTGGAAAACCCTAGGCCTCATGAAATTCGAAAGACAATTCGCCGAAAACGACGGCATCAGCCAACAAGCCGGTCGCTTCATTCCTGTGATCGAAGCCCTGGAATGTGAGGTAATTACCCTCAAGGGTTACGTTATTCCCCTCGATGGGAAAAAGGCGCAGACACATTTTATGTTTTCGGCTTATCCGTATGCAGGTTGTTTTTTTTGCGGGAAGGCTGGTCCAGAAACGGTGATTGAGGTGTTTGCAAAAGATGGTGTTTCAGTGGAGTTTTCAGAAAATGCAATTACCCTGAAGGGCTATTTTCGTTTTGTGAATCGTGATCCAAATGATATTATGTTTGCGATGGAGGAGGCGGTTTTGGTGGGGGAGAAGTAGAAAATGCAGGAAAAAGAAGTATTTATCGCCCAAGGCTTGTCCACTCGTTTTGAATTTTTCCAATACGATCACTTCACTAAATTGGAACCACTGCCATATGATCTTTTTCAAAGGCAATAACCCGTCAGTTTTTAAAAACTTGTGAAAGTTTTGTTATGCTGATCTCATCTTTTGGGCTAAATAAATACAACTTTTCCTGCTTGATAAGCACTTATGAGAACAAAACAAATTACCTTGCAAAAGCAATGCTGCAAATTGGGAGCATTAATTGCTTAAAAAAAGAGCGTGTGTTGTTTGTTTTATTGCGTGTGTTAATATTCCTGTTTAATGGTTTATTTTTCAACGCTTATCACTGTAAGTTTCTGCATATTATAAGTAAGGGGATGGCCCGGTATTTATTTAATTTCTATTCGGGGTTAAATTCCAAGTACCGTTATCGGCAGCGCATGGTGGAGGCGGTACATAGCAATATGTAAAGAAGTTGCCATATGCATTTCCAACTACTAGATCCAAATTGCCGTCACCGTCCAAATCTGCAAAGGCAGGGCTGGAGTATACCTGCGCTGGTGTTATATTACTTAAAGGGTGTGGGCTTATTTGTACATAGGTGCCATTTTGGTTTTCATAATAACGGATTCCAGAGCCATAACTTCCACTTGCCATATCCAGATCGCCGTCTCCATCCATATCTACTAAAGTAGGGGTGGAGTCAGTAAAATCATTAGCTAAAGACCCAAAAGGATTTGTAGCCGCTACTACATAGGTACCCCCACCCTGATTTTCATAGTATATGAAAGTTCCACTAGTATTTCCACTTACCATATCCAGATCGCCATCGCCGTCTACGTCTCCAAGAGCTGGAGTGGAGAAATTAGCACCAGCATTAAGGCCAGCAAAAGGGTTTACAGCCGCTAATACATAGATGCCACCGCCCTGATTTTCATAGTATACGAAATCTCCACTAGTATTTCCACTTACCATGTCTAGGTCGCCGTCACCGTCCACATCCCCAAAAGTAGGAGAGGAGTAACTACCAACGCTAAGACCAGCAAAAGGGTTTGTAGCCGCTTCTACATAGGTACCCCCACCCTGATTTTCATAGTATGCGAAAGTTCCATTACCACTTCCACTTAGCATATCTAAGTCACCATCACCGTCTACATCCCCAAAAGCAAGTCGAGCGTAAGAGGTAGCGCTAAGAGCGGTAATTGAATGGTTACAAGTTTCATAGCTCTGCGCGTGGGTAGTTATGGCTCCCCCAGTAAGAAGGCAACCAGCCCTGCACTCAGCCCGGCGGTTTTTAACTGTTTAGCATAGCGGTTATACCGCCGGATTAATTGCTTTCTCTTGTACCGGCTATACTTTAAAATACTACCATTTTGGATATTTTTTTCGAGCCGTTTTTTTAATTTTGCAAACTGCTTTTGGATATTTTGCAGTCTGCTGATTACATGTTTTTTGTCTTGCATTCTTATTAAATTTTATTAATGAGAAAATATTTCAGTTAAAAAAAAGCCTAGCAAACCAAAGCCATTTCTTTGATTCAAGCAATAGTACTAGGCAGCCAAACCTATTTGGCTAACAAGTCAATTGTAAAATTTTTTAAATCAGCATTCTTGGGCTAAAAACTTGATTAAATATCTTTCATCAAATTTGAAAGTAGATGGTGAATATTTTGTAGTGATACAATTAAAAATGACGCAAAGCCCCGGCAAGGCATTACCAAGACTTCACGCCATAGTACCATTAACACCTATTATCAACTAATAATCAACAATTCTATCTAAGCCAGACAAAAACTTATCGTTGCTGTTGCCTCCCCCAGAAAGTCAGTTCAGGTAAATGAAGCCCCAGCTCATGCTTTTCTCCATATGCATTTAAAATGTTAGGTCGGGTACTATTTTGTAAAATTTGGATATCATAAATTTCATCAACACTAGCCTTCCATTCGAAATTCCCGACAATGCTAGCTGTTGGCAAATGAAGCACCACTATACCCGCAACGTTTGCTTTTTCTGCAATTTCTAGGTGCTTGAAAGTACTGGAGTTTTGCCGGAGTTTAGAGGTGCAAATAAAAAGGTAATCCCCACATTTGGCCATCCCCCTGAGAAAACCCGGTATCTTTTTTACGACCTCATAAGTCCCTTTTTCCGGGTCAATGCAAATGAGTTCTTCTTTTGCGGAAAGCAGGCAATACAACTTCCCATCATAGATTTTAGGGGCATGCGGCATGGCTAAACCCCTAAGGATAATTTCACCAGAAGGAACATGCACCATGATGCCTCCTGCTGTTATATTTTCCCGCCAGCTCTGAAAAGTATTCCCGCTCCCTAAGGCAGAAACATACAGGGGTTTGCCGTCTTGCATCACCATCCCGTTGAGGTGACAACGATCTTCAGATGCCAACTTATCTATGAATTTCGGTTTCCAGTGAGGGGTAAAACTAAATGCATCGTCTATTGTACAAATACAGGAAAAGGAAGTATTTACCGCCCAGAGTTTGTCCTCTCCAAAATGCAAGTCATGGATATCAACACCACCTGTATAATAAGTAGCCCGGGGCATAAACATCATATCGTAAACACTAGGTTTGCCAGGATAGGCCTTTGCCAAATCCTCCGAACCCTTGAATATGATTACCTCGCTGCTTGTAGCTACGGCCATGCGGTCATCTTTCAAGGCAATACCCATTGGTTTCTTAAAAGTACGGGGAAGTTGTGTTAATTTCTCTTCATCCTGTGGGCTGATAAATACAACTTTTCCTGCTTGATAAGTACTTACTGCTATAGTACAATTGAGCTGCACGAGCAATTCTGCAAAGTTCGGGGAATAGCTTGCCGAAAAAGGGGCGTGTGCAGTTTGTTTATTTATTAAGTTCATGAATTGTTTTTAGTTGTGGTGAAGACTCGCTCACCAGTATTAATGGCTAAAATATACCCATGTCAGGGAACAGCTCTTACGCAAATAATATTATTGTTTCATACTAAACCTTCCTTTCTTTAAAGAAAAATTTTAGCTGTCGATTAGAAAAGGCAATTTGTGTTTTATCCCAAATAATGATAAACAATAACCTTACAACAAAACACAATACTATTTTTGTAATAGCCGTATCCCCTTATGGGTATGCTGAAGTGAATTTAAATATATCTGATTAGGGATCTATTATCAGCCAAGTACCGTTGTTGGCATTGCATGGCGGTGGTGGAACATTGCAAAAGACAGCAATATTGCTGGTACCAGCGTTGGGGCCAGCACCACTTACCAAATCTAAGTCCCCATCTCCATCAATATCCACAAAAACAGGGGATGACCTCTGTCCAACATCCAAGCCATCAAAGGGGTTGTTGGTGTCTGGTTGTTCTGTATAATTACCTGCTCCGTCATTTG
>JAHDGC010000192.1:0-2942 GCA_020627865.1 Saprospiraceae bacterium
CGGGGGCAACTGGATAATATTTTGAATCAGGAAACAAAAAATGCCTTAGTCCGATTTCAAAAGGATAATAAACTTCCGGTTGGAACGATAAACCTTGAAACACTGAAAGCCTTGGAGCTTCCCTATTAGTTGCTGGATTTTAAAACTGCCAAAACCTGAAATTTGATTTAATTAATTGTATGTTTGTGCTGATTTTTTGATTTTTACTTGTTCCTTATAACCAGCTAATGGAATCTCCAAATGATACGCTACTTTGCCAAGATAGATGGAAGACTGACAGATTTGGGAGCTCCAAGGCCTCCATGCTGGATTAATATATCGCCACCTTTTACCAATGAGGAGCTGAACGAATTGGCTCAAAAGTTCAATATCCCCTTGGATTTCCTGACGGATTCTTTGGATATTGATGAACGTTCCCGCTATGAACGCGAAGATGATATTCGGTTGATCGTCTTGAATACACCCGTCTTGAATGAATCCAATCTTGAAAATGCGGCCATTTACATCACCACTCCCATCGGTTTTATCTTGCTCGAAAACTATATCATTACGATTTCTCCGGTAGAGAATCCGGTTTTACAACTATTTCTGGACAATAAAATTAAAAATTTTGATCCGGCCGATAAGCAATTATTTGTGCTCCAGATTTTCGAACAAAATGTTTATCGTTTCCTGACCTGCCTGAAAAAACTAAACCTCAAAAGAAACCACATCGAGAAAGAGCTGTACGATTCTAGTAGAAATAAACAGCTTATCGAGTTGCTGAGTATAGAAAAAAGTCTGGTTTATTTCGTGAATACCTTAAGTTCTAATGAATTGCTTAAGATGAAGATGAAGCGCTCCGATTTCCTGCAAATTAGGGGGGATGAGGATTTGACGGATTTGTTTGAAGATATTATCATCGACAATAGCCAGGCACTTGAGATGTCCAATGTTTATACAAATATCCTCAATGGTACGATGGAGGCTTATGCCTCGATTATTTCCAATAACCTCAATGTCGTAATCCAAAGGCTAACCCTGATTACTATTATTCTAATGGTACCAACTTTGGTGGCAAGTTTTTATGGTATGAATGTTCACCTTCCTTTCAGAGATTCCAAGAATGCTTTTTACTTCATCTTGATCATTTCCATCGCGATCAGTTTGTTTCTTGCTTGGTTTTTTAGAAAAAAGCGGCTGATGTAGTGACTTATTTTGCCCCTTATTGTACAAATTGTATACAGCAAATGCCCCTAACTTTATTTTTGGCATACATTTTACTGCATATTTGTTATAATTATATGTTTAATTGAATCACAATCAGTTTCCTTTGCGTAGAGAATTCTATATATGTTTTGTTGGCAATCTTTTTCAAAAATAAGTTTTGTTAAAATTGTTAATCATTTGTTTATTTTTAATTAATTTGATTATATTTGTCGTGGATAATTGATATTCCATATGCACAATGTTGAAAATTGCTGCTTGCAATTGATTGATAAAGAGTAGATTATTATTGTTATTAACAGTCTGTGGATAACTTATGTCGATTTTAACGAGTTTAATCCATAATTTTGTTCTAACATAAATGGAAAACGCACGAGTGAAACACTATACAAATATCTATCTGAGAATGATATAAAAGAAGGGACTCACTCCTCCGTAAAATTCTATTCTTTTTGTTAAACCACTTTCAATCTATAGCCCTTAATTGTTGTCAATTAGGTCTGGTTGTTAATGCTTTTACTGAAATGTTTCAGGAAAGTTGTTGGCTTATGTGATAAAGTAAGCGTGCTTTGTTATGCCTATGTTGGATCGTATTGCAATGCCATCATTATATTGAGATTCATTCAAAGATCAAGTCAAATATAGTCGTTAAAAGTTACATCACTATGAATAAATTTGTAGAACCAATATTAAAAGATAATCCCAATCGTTTCGTACTCTTTCCTATTCAACATGATGACATTTGGGCCTTTTATAAGAAATCAGAAGCTAGTTTTTGGACAGCAGAGGAAATCGATCTCAGCCAGGATTTGGTGGATTGGGGAAAACTATCCGATGATGAAAGGCATTTTATCAAGCATGTGCTCGCTTTTTTTGCGGCCAGCGATGGTATTGTAAATGAAAACCTCGCGGAAAATTTTGTTAGCGAAGTGCAATACACGGAAGCCAAATTTTTCTATGGCTTCCAGATTATGATGGAAAATATCCATTCTGAAACTTACTCCCTTCTTATAGATACCTATATAAACGATCCGGGCGAAAAGGATTATTTATTTAACGCTATCGAAAACTTGGATTGTGTCAAGAAGAAGGCGGAATGGGCCTTGCGCTGGATTAATAATGGGAGTTTTGCCGAAAGGCTTATTGCTTTTGCAGCCGTAGAGGGTATCTTTTTCTCGGGTTCCTTTTGTTCCATTTTCTGGCTTAAGAAAAGAGGACTGATGCCAGGGCTATCGTTTTCCAACGAGCTGATCTCTAGGGATGAGGGGATGCATTGTGATTTTGCTTGCCTCTTGTACAATGACCACATTGTTCAAAAACTGTCACTGGATACCATAAAAACAATCATCAAGGATGCGGTAACTATCGAAAAGGAGTTCGTTTCCGATGCGATTCCGGTTAAACTGATTGGGATGAATGCCGATTTGATGTGTCAGTATATCGAGTTCGTTGCAGATAGATTGTTACAAGCATTAGGGAATGAAAAAGTTTACCATGTTGACAATCCATTCCCGTGGATGGATTTGATCTCCCTCCAAGGAAAGACAAATTTCTTTGAAAAAAGAGTAGGGGATTATCAAAAGTCGGGAGTGATGTCCTCTAGAGACAAACAAATATTTTCCCTTGACGAAGATTTTTAAATCTTTAAAATAGTCAAGGAAAATTGCGGGAAGCTACTCCTTCGGGGATGTAGGGGGAGCAGGGCAGATTTTCCTTTATCCTTTCAAGGTAACCCA
>JAHDGC010000192.1:2952-7792 GCA_020627865.1 Saprospiraceae bacterium
ATTTTTATTAACATTTTGAGCGCATTGCTTTTTAAATTTTAAATTAAACAAAATAACTATGCAAGTTATCAAAAGAAGTGGGAAAAAAGAAGATGTCAGTTTTGACAAGATTACTGCAAGGGTTAAGAAACTGTGCTATGGGCTATCTCAGAAATTTGTTGATCCGATTGAGATTGCTAAAAAAGTAATTCTTGGCCTTTATGATGGGGTAAGTACAACGGAGTTGGACAACCTCGCTGCGGAAACCGCCGCAACATTGGCAACCAATCACCCAGACTATGCCTTGTTGGCTGCTAGGATTGCAGTTTCCAATCTGCACAAAAATACCGACAAGTCTTTTTATAGAACCATGAAAGCTTTGCATGAATATATTGATCCTAAAACCGAAGAAAAAGCAGGCTTGATTAGTCATGTAACGTTCGAAATTATTGAGAAGTATAAGGATAAACTTGATTCGACAATTATCTATGATCGGGATTATAGCTTTGATTATTTTGGTTTTAAAACCTTGGAAAGAAGTTACCTGCTCAAGATGGATGGCAAGGTTGTAGAGCGTCCACAGCACTTGTTGATGAGGGCAGCTATAGGTATTCATGGGAAGGATATCGAATCTGCAATCGAGACCTATCACCTCATGTCAGAAAAGTGGTTCATCCATGCCACCCCAACTTTATTCAATGCCGGAACACCAAAGCCACAGTTGTCTTCCTGCTTCCTTTTGAGCATGACGGATGACAGTATTGCGGGAATATTCGAAACGCTTACCCGTTGCGCCAAGATTTCGCAATCTGCTGGAGGGATCGGTTTGAGCATCCATAATATCAGGGCACAAGGCAGCTACATTAAAGGTACAGGTGGTACTTCTAATGGCATCATTCCAATGCTTAAAGTTTATAACGATACGGCCAGATATGTAGATCAAGGTGGTGGCAAAAGAAAAGGAGCTTTCGCAATTTATCTAGAACCTTGGCACGCCGATATTCATGAGTTTCTTGAGCTGAAGAAAAATCATGGTAAGGAAGAGCTTCGGGCAAGAGACCTCTTCTATGCACTTTGGATTCCAGATCTTTTTATGGAAAGGGTCAAGCAAGATGGAGAATGGTCACTTTTCTGTCCGAATGAGGCTCCAGGATTGTTCGATGCCTATGGCGGAGAATTTGAAGCCATGTATCATAAATATGAAAAAGAAGGTCGGGCAAGGAAAGTCGTTAAAGCTCAGGATTTATGGTTTGCCATCCTAGAATCTCAGATCGAAACAGGAACGCCATACATCCTGTATAAAGATGCAGCCAATAAAAAGTCCAATCAGCAAAATCTTGGTACGATTCGTTCCAGTAATTTGTGCACGGAAATCATGGAGTATACTTCCGAGGATGAGGTTGCGGTTTGTAATCTGGCATCTATCAACTTGTCGAAGTTCATTGTCGATGGGGAATACGATTTCCAAAAATTGTACGAAATCACGAGAGTTGTTACTCGGAACTTGAACAAGGTTATTGATATTAATTACTATCCAATTCCGGAAGCGGAAAATTCAAATATGCGCCATCGCCCAGTTGGTATCGGTGTGCAAGGGCTTGCAGATGCCTTTATTTTGATGCGTCATCCTTTCGATAGCCCAGAAGCGAAACAGCTCAACAAAGATATTTTTGAAACGATCTATTTTGCAGCATTAACCGAATCTTGTGCGCTCGCAGGTGTAGATGGAACTTATGAATCTTTTAAAGGTTCTCCGGCAGATAAAGGGATGTTGCAGTTTGATTTGTGGGGCGTACAGCCTTCTGAAAGGTGGGATTGGGCTGCCTTGAAAAATGATATTAAGAAAAATGGCTTGAGAAATAGTTTGCTGGTTGCGCCCATGCCTACGGCTTCTACATCTCAGATATTGGGCAACAACGAATGCTTCGAACCATATACCTCCAATATCTACTCTCGTCGTACACTGTCCGGTGAGTATATTGTTGTAAACAAGCACTTGTTGAAAGATCTTATTGGCCTTGAGTTGTGGGATGAATCCATGAAGCAGAAGTTAATGGCCGAGAATGGTTCTGTTCAGAACATTGCTGAAATACCACAAGACCTGAAAGCCCTTTATAAAACTTCCTACGAGCTAAGTCAGAAAGTGATTATTGATTTATCGGCAGATCGTGGCGCTTATATTTGCCAAAGTCAAAGCCTGAATCTTTTTGTAGAGAATCCTAATTTTGGAAAACTGTCTTCCATGCATTTTTATGCTTGGCAGAAAGGATTGAAAACGGGCATGTATTACTTGAGATCAAAGGCTGCCGTAGACCCGATTAAGTTTACCCTTACGGAACATCACCAAAAGGTGAAAAATAAAAAAATGGCTACTGTAAATGGGAATGCACAAAGTGAGATGAATAAGCTTAATGCCGAAAACGAGGGGCAAGCCTGTAATCTTGATGATCCAGATTGCTTGATGTGTGGCAGTTAGTAAACGTAATCAATGATAGAAACGTAATCCGTATTGCGTTTCTATCATTGACATTCATCAAAACCGCACCAAATCAATCGTATCCAACTTCGCCCTAATCTTCACAAACTCCGAAAGCTTTGCTTCATCCCGTATAGGATTTTTTCTAGCATATGCCCTTTCCCACCGGACTAACAAAATCGGCAAATTTTTCTCCGTTACCTTAAAATCCGTAATTTGCCCTTTGGCAAAAGCTAACTTTTCCAGCCTTGGAAACAGCACCTTGGCCTCCTGAACAATATCCTGAAAAGGAATTGTATCCCTCCGTAAAGAATCTAGTTTTTGATTTAAAATCACAACCTTTGAATCTTCCATAGATTGTGCTTTCTTGGTCGCTTCCAGTTGTTTGTAAACCCCTTCAAAATCCTGAATTTGCGTTTGTAACTGCTTAAACTTACCAACATCAATTTCCGAGGTGGAAATAATTTCTATAGTGGTATTGTCCAGATTATACGCTTTTAATCCTTCATTATAATAATCCATCTTATCTTCATTAATCGTATTCCCATAAACTTTCAAAATCAAAGTCGAAGAACTGTCCGTCTTAATATGTTCCCAAGCATCAATATACTTATAATCACTGCTACAGTATTCCTGCAAGAAAGATGTTATGTCTCGCTTCGTCCTGATTTCTCCCAGTACACCATAAAGGATATAAGCACTTGGTAGCACCAATACCAAGATCATGAGGGCCAATATAAACCGAGTTCTACGCTTGTCCTTTCCATCATTGTAAGCCACGACAGGAAACTGTAAATGTCTTACTATAATGTAAGTGGCCAACGCGACGAAAGTAGCATTCAGAAAAAACAAATAGAAAGAATTCGCGATGATGGTCAGGTTCTGGTTCGCGATGCCGAATCCCGTAACACATAACGGAGGCATCAATGCCGTCGCGATGGCAACACCCGGAATGGCATTGGAGGTATCTTTACGAGAGCCAGAAATAATACCGGCAATACCACCAAAGAAAGCGACCAAGACATCCAGCAAAGTTGGTTTGGTTCTACTGACAATTTCATTGGTCAGTTCCCCAAAAGGAGTCAGGAAAAAATAAAATGTACTGGTGGCAACCGCTATAACAATGGAAATACCAAAATGCCTTAGAGAAATCGTAAGCGTTTTACGATCATTAATACCGACAGACAACCCAATTCCCAATATCGGAGACATCAAGGGCGAAATTAACATGGCTCCGATGATGACTGCTGGAGAATTAAGGTCTAGTCCCAAGGAGGCAATCATGATCGAACACATCAACAACCAAGCATTAGCCCCAGCCATCCGTTTGTTGTTCTTGATATTGACAATGGTACCCTCTCGATCCATGCCTTCCCGCAGATTAACCAGTTCTCTAAAAAAACGACCAGCGCCATCCAAAAAATCATCAAATCCCCGTTTCATCTTTTCCTGTGCCTTAGGAGGATTGCCATTAGAAGGGTTCGGATTATTTTGCTTTATAGACATATTGAATTGAAAAAAAAACGTGTTGTAAAAAATTGATTATGAGATGCTCGGCATTGCACGCTCGACTCCTTTGTCCGTCCCTAACATCTCAATCCTCAAACCGTCCATCAGACATGACCAACCTCCGATCACTCATCGCAGCGAGTTCCTCATTATGGGTAACAATAACAAAAGTTTGCTTAAAATCATCGCGGAGTTTGAAGAGTAACTGATGTAAATCCTTTGAAGAGGCAGAGTCTAGATTGCCAGAAGGCTCATCAGCGAATACGATGGCTGGCTGATTCATCAATGCACGGGCTACGGCCACGCGTTGCTGCTCACCACCGGAAAGCTGGGTAGGTTTATGATCCAAACGTTCTCCAAGCCCGAGGTATTTTAATAGTTCCTTGGCCCGAGGGATGGCACTTGCAGGTTTCTGCTTCTGGATGTAGGCAGGAATGCAAACATTTTCTACAGCATTGAACTCCGGAAGGAGATGGTGAAACTGAAAGACAAAACCAATGTGTTCATTGCGAAATGCCGCAACTTCCTTTGGAGATAATGTAGCAATATTGACATCATTGATATATAATGTACCTTCGTCCGGCATGTCTAACGTTCCGGCAATATGCAGCAATGTACTTTTCCCCGCTCCTGATTTCCCGACAATTGAAACAATTTCTCCTTGGTTGACCTCAAGGTCTACACCCTTCAGGACACTTAAATTGCCATATGACTTTTTAATATTATTGGCTCGAATCATTAATTCTTTATTGAAAAAATATGCTCTAAATTAAAATATGCCGTAATTTTAAAGATAAATGTTGTAAAAACGGATTTTTTATAAAAAAAATCTTATGTTTATTTCAAGCAGATAATACTTATAGTAGTGATTGGTAA
>JAHDGC010000192.1:7892-10391 GCA_020627865.1 Saprospiraceae bacterium
ACCAAAAACACCCATATGAAAACTGGAGAGAAAATTAACGCTGTGCTTATTGATGATGAAAGTAATTGTCTGAACTTATTGGAATGGGAACTGCAAAATGTTTGTCCTCATGTTGCCGTTGTTGCAAAATGTACCTCCGGAAAAGAAGGGCTTAAGGCAATTCATTCCTATAAGCCCGACGTTGTCTTCTTAGACATTGAAATGCCATACATGAGTGGTTTTGAAATGTTAGAAAGCTTACCCGAAATTAATTTTAAAGTGATCTTTACTACCGCCTACGATCAATATGCCCTTAAAGCATTTAAGCTGAACGCTATTGATTATATTTTGAAACCTGTCGCGGAGGAAGAACTCATCAGGGCCGTCTCTAAAATTATCGCAGTCCCTATGGGGCAGGAATCCAATCGAATGAAATTATTATTGGCATCATTGCAAGGGATGCAAAATGCTGGAAGTAGCAACATCGAGAATATCGCCTTGCCTACACTGGATGGCTTGATTTTTATCAATAAAAAAGAAATCGTTTACTGCCAATCGGATAACAGTTATACCAAGATTTTTACCAAAGAAAAGAAGAAATTACTGATCTCCAGAACACTTAAAGAAATGGAGGAAAGGCTAAACGGCGGGCAGTTTTTCCGAGTACACAATTCTTTCGTAGTCAATTTAAATGAAATTCAAAAGTATGTGAAATCTGATGGTGGTTATTTGATTATGACCAATGGGGGTAAAGTAAAAGTATCTAGAAGCAAGAAAGATGAATTATTGGATTTTTTCTAAATTTTATATAACAAAATAAATACGATAATTTATCCATCTTTGATTGTGCGTTCCATCGGAAGGGTATATCATTACCTACCAGTCATAAAATGGGTGGAACATAAGAAATGTAAAATTATCAAAAGCCCAAGATTACAAGCATAGATTATATTGTATGTTCCATAACATTTTTATCTTTAAACACGATATTGTTCCGGAAGAGAACAAGGAAGAATTTAGAAAGGAACTACTCAAGGAAAATTTGAGTAAAACAAAGGTCGTCGCGTGGCTTGGGGTATTTTTCGCTTCCTTTCTAGTTTGCATAAATATCCTCAGGTTTTTTGATGGCGCATTTGACAATAATAATCTGGCCATTTTGGATGCTATAAATCATGTTTGGCTGGCATTCACCATTTTCCCAGCCTTGGCCTCTTTAAAAATGAATAGTGATGAAAATGAAGTTAGTTATCAAGAGATGAACAAGCTACTTTTAGCCAGTTTGTTTATTGTTTGCTCTGCACTTTTAGTGATGGCCTTTATCAGTTTTTATGGAAGAAATACATTGACTTTATTTGGCATTCTTGTCTTTATCATGAATTTGATTTTCATCCTTGATTTTAAATTTAAAGTTGCCCTGAATATTTTGGCATTTGTTCCAATGTCTTTATTGATCATATTTTTTGATCGTGATAATCTGATGGACATGCTGATTCATTTTACCGAAGTATTAGGCTTTTTAATTCCCTCCTTTGTCATCTCCATCAATCATTATAATGCTCGCCTAAAACAATTCCTTGATGAAAAAAAACTGGAAAGCAACTCTCTTTTGATAGAAGAAGTTCTAGTCGATAATTTTAATAAAAAAGTCTCGGAGATCGAAATGAATGCCATGCGCGCACAAATGAATCCCCACTTTTTATTCAATTGCCTAAACTCCATCAAGTACGTCATTGTCCAAAATGATGCAAAAACAGCCGCCGCTTACCTTACGAAATTTGCGAGATTGATCCGGCTTATTTTAAACAATTCCAAATCTAGAATGGTGACCCTAGCAGATGAAATTGATGCCCTACGCTTGTATGTTGACATGGAGCAATTCCGGTTTAACCACGCTTTTCAAGTCACATTTATGATAGATCCCCGACTGACTATCGAATCCGTCGAAATTCCCCCCATGATTCTCCAACCCTATATCGAAAACGCCATCCAGCATGGCTTAAGACTAAAACCCAAGGGAGAAGGACGTCTGAAAATTGAACTGAAAAAAATAGACAAAGGTGTACTGTTTTTGATTGAAGACAATGGCATTGGAAGGGAGTACTCAGAAAACCTTAGAAAAAACAGAGCTTCTAAGCATAAATCTTTCGGTACAAAAATTACATTAGATCGTATTAAACTCATTAATGAAACCTATAGGGTAGACGCAAAGGTCACGACCCTCGATCTAAAAGATGAGCATGCCCAGCCGCTCGGCACAAGGGTACTTGTCCAATTGCCACTTTTTAAGAAGCCGCAGGCTACTTAGTAGTACCACACCCACAAAACCAGCCCAAACCCACCATTCACCCCTCGATTCCTACCATCCACAAGTTCGGCCTTTCCCGGAATACCATTTATATGTATCTTTATAATGTGTTATAAAAGAAAAAACCTAAAATTCCTATTAAACCTCAAAACTCTCAATTGAAACAAGTCCCATCTCCTATAGAAGTAAGGACTTCTCTCTTCCTTACTTCTATT
>JAHDGC010000193.1 GCA_020627865.1 Saprospiraceae bacterium
GATAATCTTTGCATGTCTTTTTTATTAATAACTATTTCTTATCTTTTCATACTCATCCAGAAAATCACCTCCAAAAAAACTGTATTAACAATAAAAACTATGAATAAGCTACTATCCTTTGCAGTAGTCTGCCTCCTATTTTCCATAAAAATTAACGCCCAAAATACTACACCCAAACTCGGCCTCACCCTCAGCGGTGGTGGAGCCAAAGGCTTGGCGCATATCGGTGTCCTGAAAGTTTTAGAAGAAGAAGGTATCCGACCTGATTTTATTACGGGTACAAGTATGGGCAGCATTGTCGGAGGCTTATATGCCATCGGATATACGGTGGAACAACTAGGGGCTGCCACCAAAGGCGTCGCCTGGGAAGAATATTTTACGGATGATCTTGCCCGTGATCTAAAGCCTATCGAATACAAGAAAACAAGTGAGCGGTACCAGTTTTCCTTTCCGATAGAAAATGGCAGGATTCAATTCCCGAAGGGATTTATCCAAGGAGCGAAAATGTCCATGCTGCTTTCCGAGCTAACCTTGGCCGCCCATGAAATCAAGAATTTTGATGATTTTGATATTCCCTTTCGTTGTGTGGCAACAGATTTGGTGACTGGAAATGCGCATGTTTTTGACAAAGGTTGCCTGGCCGATGCTATGCGGGCAAGTGCCGGTATCCCCACTGTTTTTGAACCGATAGAGATTGACGGAAGAACTTTGGTTGATGGTATGGTCGTGCGAAACCTTCCTGTAGAGGATGTTAAAAATATGGGCGCCGATTTTGTGATTGCTGTTGATGTGGGTTCTCCTCTTTCTTCAAAAGAAGAACTGAATTCCATCATTGGTGTACTGGATCAAACAACGGCCTTTAGCATGGTAAAGTCAACATTGAAGCAACAAGAGATGGCTGATCTGGTGATCTTTCCAGAACTCAAGGGGATCAGCCCGTTGGACTTTGATGACATTGAAACCATCATCGCGAGGGGAGAGGCTGCTGCTCGGAAAATGCTCCCGGAGATCAGGGCGATTAAAGAAAAGTTGCCTGTCCGAAAAGGTGTTGCAGTCCGAAAACCTGTTGCTAATGTGCCCGAAAGTTTTAAAATTAATAGCTTAGAAGTAGAGGCAGGAAAGACAGTTGATATCCGGACGGTAGAACGGCTTTTGAAAATCAAAACCCCGCAGGTCATCACCAAAAAGGAATTGACCAATAAAATGATGGGGCTTTATGCCAGTGGCTTTTTCGATCATGTAGATTATCAACTGTATCCAGAGCTTGACGGCTATAAATTGTTATTATCTGCTTGGAAAAGCCCTGATGTTTACCTGAAATTTGGCGGATATTACGATTCTGATATCAATGCAGCTATATTGTTAAATGGAACGGTACGGAACTTGTTGATGAAGGGTTCGCAGCTTTCCGTTGATTTGCGGGTTTCCGAAACGCCGGCACTATTACTAGATTATATCTTGCATACCAATAGCCGCCCTAATGTTGGTTTACACCTAAATGGGAAGTGGAATTTTTTTCCTGGCGAGTATTATGATAACAATGAATTGGTAAACGAGTTCTACATGCAACACGCATCCGGTCAGGCAGGGATTTACTCCGGAATTAGTAATCATTCTTCCATCTGGTTTGGTCTAGGGACAGACATGGTGATTCAAAAACAACGCTTCAATTTATCCCAATTGGAATCGGTCAATTTAAAACAAACCTACATCTTTGCAAACTTTGAACGGGACAGTTACAATAGAAAATATTTCCCGACAAAGGGTTTTAATATTGACATCAGTGGAAGGTATATTTTGGGTGGAAACCTAGACAATAAAATCGAAGGAGGAAGCTCGACAGGCGTGCAAGGCAACTATTATGGGCAAGTAGCTTTTAGTAAAATATTCCCGATAGGAAAAAAAGTTGCTCTGCAGTGGTACAACAAGGCGGGTTATGCCGATTTAAAACAAGGCAATTACATTAACCTTTTTTACTTGGGTAGAAACTTGTCTTACGAAGAAAGAGCCGTCGCTTTTATCGGTTTCGATTATATGGAACAGCTCGCACAACGCTATGCCTTTTCCGGCTTCAATTTCCAATGGGAACCGGGTAAAGGATATTTTCTTTCCGCTCTTTTCAACGTTGGTTATTTTGAGCTGGATGAATTTGAAGTCGTAAGAACAGAGGAACTGGTTGCGCAACCGGAACAGAAAGAATACATCTCCGGTGTCGGTCTCCGTGCGGGCATGCTGGTGCGGCAATTTGGCCCATTATCCTTCAACACCGAGTATAATTTTATGACGGAGAATTTCCATGTATTTTTGACGATAGGGTATGGTTTCTAATGAGGAATTGTGGGGTGCTGTAAGCTCACTTTACACTATATTTAACTCTTGCTTGAATTGTTTGGTGTCAATAACTTTAACTTTAGGAAAATCAATACTTTTAAGTATCTTGAAATCACTATCATGACTAACTATAAATTCAGCATTTGCTGCTATAGCACAATCTACAAATTTATTATCATCTTTGTCTTTAAGTAAATTGAACCGATAGTAAGTGGTGATGAATTTGACATCGGCTAGGTGTTCAATTATACTCAATACTGCCTCACTTGCTTTTTGTCCCATATGTCGTTCAATTATTTCGGCATATTCGGACAATATGTCTGTTGTGACGCATAACGTGTAGCTACCATTTTTGAGTTCTTGTAAAATCCAATGAAGGCTTGATCTGGTTGAAATGCTAACCAATAAGACGTTAGTATCAATAACTACATGCTTCATTCTTTTTTGTTACTTCTTAATTTTTTATTTAATAATTCTTGTACTTTATCCTCATCCCAGCCTTGGTTATCCCAAGCTTTATCGGCTTCTTCTGTGGCTATTTCATAGAAGAATTGAACCAATTTCTTTTTTAACCTTAGTAGATCTTGATCTGAAAGGTTATGTGAAAATATCTTCAGTAGTTCTAGTTGAACATTGGATAAAGGTTGTTTAATTATACTCATATCTGGTGTTTTTTACAAATATACTCATTTTTGGTGTTAAAAACATCCAGTGAGATGTCTTTCATTACGAAGTAGAAACCTTAGACCGAAATGATACTGCTGATGGTAATGGAACGTTAGTCCAACAGCCATTGTCGGCTACAGATTTTTGGGCAGCTTCTATAACCAAAGAACAAGTTAGTGCTTCTATTAGCAAGTCGTTTTGTCGTGATGGATTCTTCGTGGCATCTATAAAATCCATAAACATAGATTGATACCATAATACATGCAACGGATCATCGAATTCTGAAACGATATGGGTTTCCCGATAGCCATCGTCCTTACTTACAGATACCATCTTGTCATTTTCAACGATTACGGAACCCTTGTCGGTATGAACAGCATAGAAGGAGTTGCGCCTAGGAGAATTCCAAATCAAGTCAATTTCCCAAATGATTCCGCCAAAATCTATAGATAGCAAGGCGGTATCTTCTGTAGCAAAATTTTCAATGGGATTTAATTTACCCATGATGCAGGAGACCGCTTTGGGATGTTTACTGCACATTTGACTAGCAATGTATATACTGTGTGGCCCATGATCGAATAAGATTCCTCCCCCTGCTAGAGCAGCGTTTCGCCTCCAATCAGGCGCCCACTCCGCTACACCCTTTGCGTGCCCTTTACGCATAGTGCGGAAGTGTCCGCGCAGGGGTTCTCCCATGCTCGTGGATTGTAAACATTCGGACATGCGAAGAATGATAGGCGAGAATTTATAGTTATGGGATGGGTAAACAATTTTTTGCGAGGAATGGTCTAAAATGCCATTATATTCTTGGGATGATAGCAAGAAGGGTTTCTCGCAAAGGACATGACAATCGTGGCGCAAGGCAGTACGAATATATTCGTTATGTGAAAATGGTGGCGAGCAAATGTCGATGAAATCTAAGGTTTCGGATGCGAACAATTCCTCAATAGTGCTATAGGTATTGATATTTGGAGCAAGTTGGAGGGCTCTTTGTCGACATTCTGGAACAGGGTCAACAACTGCACAGATTGTAATGTTGGATATTTTTTGATAGGCAGCTAAGTGCCCTGTTGCGATAATTCCGAAGCCAACTATGGCACCGCACATTTTTGTTCCTTGCATTTTCTTGTCTTTTTATTTTATACTAAACGGCTAAATTGACAGTGAGTTTTCTTGAACCATTGAGACATTAAGAAGCGTTAAGAAAAAACGAGCTTCAGCTCGTTTAGCTTAACTTAACTAGTCTTAGTTTCTTAATGGTTTAAACAAAAAAACATTCATGTTACAACTATTTGTAAAATCATTGTTTAATAAGCGTTTTGATATATTTATTAATCGAAAAAAAATCTAAACTTTGAACCGATCATCCCTATTTCCTTTTTTGGTGCCACGAAAAGAATCGTTTGCATGAAAGGAGGTTGTAATAATGCTGTTAGTGAGATGGTATCCTGTGTTAAGGGATTGACCATTAATATGCCTGCTTTTTCTAGTAATAAAGAAGAAGGACCAATATCCCATATGAAAATATTGTTGGTAATATAAGCCACTAATGAACCCTCTAGCATCAACTTAAATCTATAGGTTGCACAATCCGGAACAAGGGTAAAAGTCAAGCCAATTTCAGATTCAACAAAGGACTTCATGGTCGCGAAATCTTTGTCGAGATAAGCAAACCGAGACGTGATCGAACAATTCGGTGCCCAAGTCTTAGGCAGAATTATCCGTTGGTGATTTTCATTATAAATGCCATCAACATGATGAAAAGCATATAAAAATTGCTTAAAAGCAGGATAATAATTACAACCAAAAAGAAATTGATCCGTATTGCAAATTCCAATTGAAATCCCGAAAGTATTTTCTCCCTTTAAATAGGGTTTGGTACCATCTAAAGGATCAATGACGATATAATACTTTGATTGTTGACGGGTTTCAGCATGCGATTCTTCCGAAATAAAGGAAAAATCACAAGCGCTAAACCGAGCATTAAAAAACGCAATCAAGCACTTTTCTGAATATAAGTCAACTTCTGAAAACACTTTGTTGTGGAGCCAGCTATTTTCAAAATCTCCATCAATGGATTTTGACCGTCCCTTTACCTGATGCTGATGTTCCAATTGGTAATCACCAATTTCAAACAAGAGCGCGATCAAGTCATCTAAATTTAGTTGGAGTATTTCCAATATGCTGCTCAACTGTATAAGACTTTTTTATTTTTATAAAAATACTGAATCCCGGAACCCAAGTAGAAAAAAAGGATGGCCAACACGAATGCGATGCGAACCTGATCAAAAAGCATACCCCCTCCATCAAGTAGTAATCTGTTTAAGAGCAGGTATGCTAAAATGAAAATCCAAGAGTAAAGCATGAGTCCTTTGTACTCCCGATCGTAACCGAAGAAAGTCGGGAAGATATACACCATAAAAATGGCTAAACTAATTAAAGTCAAGACATAGATTTGGGTGGTGTCCGTTCCATGTAAAAAGTAGAGGGCAGGCAATAGGAAATAACATAATTCTGCTTTTATTTTTGCAAAAGTAGAAGCAAATATTTTTTCATTTTTCACTTGGGCCAATTGTCGCAAGAAAGTAACCAAGGTATCTCGGAAGACGAGCGGCAAAACCAACCAAAGCGGCAGCAAGCCTATATGCACCAGCATGAGTATGAATGCAAAAATAGAGAGGTGATCCACAACGGGATCTAAAAAACCACCAATGGTGGTGTGCATCTCGTATTTCTTGGCAATATAACCATCTACGGAATCCAATATAAAAATAAGGACAAAAGCACATACAATAGAAAAACGAACCCATTCTATATCAAGCATAAACCAAAGCATGAAAAGCGGGACAACCAAAACCAATCGCATGAGTGTAATCTGGTTGGGTGTCAGGATAGGCTTAGATGGTTTGGTCATAATTTTAATGTGTTAGTGATTTTAAAATGTGTTGCTATGGCGTTATAGATAATTGGATTAAAAACTGATAAGCTTAAAAATTTTTCTTCCACCCCTGCCTGTTCCTGCGAACACGCAGACAGGGGTTAGCAATATTGCATGTTTTATCTTTTTTATAGAACCTGCCTGTTCCTGCGGACACGAGGCAGGTCATTGTGTAAATGGCAACGATAAATGTTACTACTTTTTTGCCTGATTACCTATACTTACTTTGTGAAATGTAAAATGCCCCACTGCAAATGTCCTTTTTCGCAAGGGGCTATTCTTAGATTCACATTATTTTGCACGAAAAACTTGATTTCTTCACTGGAATAATCTTTTTCCAAGTCATCTTTTCTTTGCTCGAAAGCTTCGTTGATCTTTTTATAATGTTTTGCAAAATGGTGAGAAAGATTAAGTGTGTTTCTTGTTTGAAATCCCGCAGCTTCCGCTATAATTTTGTAGCTCGAAAATGATTCTAGCGAGTGTACGTATGGATCATTTTCAATAAAGTATAGATCAGTAGTAGGGTTAGCAATTTCATTTTTTAAAAAATCTGTAAAAACAAAATCACCGTTTGGTTTCAACACACGCATTACTTCTGAAAACACCTTACCTCGGTCGTTACTATACATGAACGAATCACGCGAAATGACAATATCGAACAATTTGTCCTCACAAGGTATTTCCTCAAAAGACCCGGTGATGACCTCAATTTTATCCGCTAATCCTTCCGCTTTATTGCGTTGGACATTATAGTCATTTTGGACTTGGCTGATGTTGAGACAAGTAAGATGGGCACCTTTTTTGGCCAAATACCGGGCTGTTTCTCCGGAGCCACTTCCAAGATCAAGAATACGTACACCTTCAAGTCTATTAAATAAGGCGATCATAATATTGAGGGTATTATCACTCCCTGCTTTCATGGACATATCAGACGAATTATAAACTCCGATACTAATATTATTTCCCCAAATTTTTTGATAATATTTATGACTTTGGTTATAATAGTCTGCAACATTCATATTGTTCTTTCTTTTATTTTTTCAATAATTTGAGAGGTAGAAATTTCCTTTGTATAGGAAAAAAAACGCATGATTCCCAATTCGAGCGGTATCTTATACATCTGTTTGACCTGCTCGGCATCGTGGTCATCACCGGCAGCAACTATATCTATTTTATGCTTTTCAAGAAATGCTTTAGTGATGGTAATTGGCGCATCCTCTATGACTTCATCCACCAAATTAATATGCCTGACCAGTTCATATCTGAATTGCTCGGGTATGATTGGTTGTCTTTTATAAGATGCGATCACGTGATCCGAATGAATTCCTACAACTAGGTAATCACCGAGGGCCTTAGCTTTTGTTAAAGCGCGGATATGCCCTGCGTGAAACAAATCAGCCGCCATGTCAATGTATACTCTCATGTAAAGTCTTTATTATTTTATGATAATATTTGTCAAAATCTACACTCATCGTTGCCAAACGAAAACTATTGGGAATGCCATCAATACCGCTATAAATAACCATATCCCGATCCAACAAATACTGCCTTAATTCCTCGTATGTTTTATTCGGATGTGTAAATCCTATAATCGAATTGCAGGGATATTTATTAATGCAAATAATATTGGATGGCTTCAAGTCTGCTATCAGCCGGATGCTCCGCTCCAAAAATAGGCCAGTATTGTCCTTGCTTTCTTGTAAGGCTGCCCGCAGTGCATACACCGATTGAACCGGAATTGTAAACGGCGGGATACTCGGAATATATCTGGCCAGATGACTGTAATGGGTTCTTTTGAAAATGGGCAGCGTTTTTCTCCAAATTACAATGCCCAAACCCGGCGTGGATTGGAGACATTTGTTGGAACAAAAAGAAATAGCCGCGATATGCTTGATGGCATCTCCGTAATGACTAGCCCCAAAAGCCGCTGTGGCATCTACAAAAAAATTAGTATTGGGGTATTTTGCTGCCATTGGGCTTAAGTCAAATTTTTCACCGGTTGTGGTTTCATTTTCTACAAAAAATAAATGCGGAATGGTACCATCCGGAGAAAGGTCATCTATATTTTTTGCCTCAATCGACTGTTGTTTGATCCGGTAAATCTCCATCATCTCGCTCATCCTTGATCCGTATTTTCCGGCAATCAAAACCTGCGTTCCCTCAGGAGGAGCCAAAGAACTGACCATGGCTTCCATCGCTATGGTACCTGATCCTCCTATAAGCGCAACATGCCAATTATCCGCCTGCTCATTGGTTGATTTCAATAGAAAACGGTCTAAAAGGAGCGTTTTGGTTTCTTTTAGTACCTGATAAAAATCTTCCGTACGGTGGCATACATCCGATCCTTCCATTTGGGCTGTTTTGGTCAACAAACTTGTATTGGTCGGCCCGGGGTTTAATAACAATTTATGCTGCATAAACAAGGATTAATAATTGGTTAGTAACGTTCAAAAAATTATTTCAAGATTGAAATATAGCGTCGTAATGCTTGCGATGTTTTTGTCAGGTTTACGAGGTTCATCTCCATAATAAACGAGTTTCATATATGTATTTGTTTTTTTTCAAAAATTTCAAATATCAATGCTCTTGGAACAAACACGGGGACGGTGCTCTGCACCCTGTCTGCGTGACTTGCCAGGCAGGCTTAATAATGGTTTCCTATTATAATTCTACAAACGGTGTCGCTCCCGTCTTTCAGCCGGACAAGCCTCCGGAGCTATTCAGAGGGACGTAGTTCCGACCCCATTTGTAGTAAAAAGTAAAAATAAATACATAGCGGTACAGCGTACCGGCACCATTTGTCATTCATCAATTTTTAAATAAATTAGATGTATTTTAATGACATATTGTATTTGTTTAATGTATGGATAGACCGTTTACGATTTCCATAAAGTATTAAATGTCCCAGCCTGCGTGATCTTGTCAGGCAGGGATTTTATTTTTTCAATAATTCTTAGGACCCCAATTCCCAATTACGACTTTAAATTTGCCATTAAAGCCTTTTTATTCTCAATAGGGGTTTTCGTAGGCCTTCCCAAGTCAGCCCGTGCCCCCTTCGCAATTTTAATTTCTAAAATAAGTGGGCCTTCTTGGTTTAGAAACTCAGGTAATATTTTTTTTAGTTCTTGCTCGGTGGAAGCACGAAATACCTTTTTGTAATTACAAGCTTCCGCAATTTTTAAAAAATCTATATCGTGACCAACAGTCGGTTGCCCACCAACAGAATCATGGCTCCCATTATTGAGTAAAATATGTTTAAAATTAGGAGGGGCGGAGCTTCCGATAATAGCCATTGCTCCGAGGTGCATGATGGCGGCACCGTCTCCATCCAAGCACACGATCGTTCTGTCGGATTTATGTAAAGCTATACCCAAAGCAATTTTAGAAGCATGCCCCATACATCCCACGGTTAAAAAATCATTACTGTGTGATTGTCTATTATTGGCCCGATATTCAAAAACTTCCCTTGAGGCCTTGCCCGTAGTAGATACAATAATATCGCTTTCGGACAAATGGTTGAGCACGAGGTGAATGGCAGCTTCTCTGCTAAGGGGATATGCGGCAGCTTGCTTTTCTAATTCATATTTACCAAAGGTATCTTTTTGCACTAAAAAAGCGTAAGGTTCATTATGCGTACGCATATACTGAAAAGCATCTTTTACTTGTTGCTTTGCAAGGGCTTCATTTTTGGATAGAATAGCGTACTTAATTTCTAAGGTATCTAAAAGGGCTTCGCTGATTCTTCCCTGTTTCCGGTGCTGTGGTTCATCTTTAATACCCGGTTCTCCCCGCCAACCGATCATTAAAAGCATCGGAATGCTATACACTTCTTTATCTACAAGGGAGGTCAGCGGGTTGACAATGTTGCCGAAGCCGGAGTTTTGCATATAGACCAGTGGAATATTATGGGTAGCCATATGATACCCGGCAGCTAGGGCAATGGCACCACCTTCATTTGCGGTAATAATATCATTCCCCTTTTCGGATAAATACGCACAGAAGTTTTTGAGCAATGAATCCGGTACCCCTGCTGAGAAGGCTATCCCCTCTGCTTCTAATTGTTTATAAAAAATACTTGAATCTAGCACATTAGTTAGTTTGGTAAAATATTCAGAATTTCTTTAATCGACATACAATGCTCATCCACCTCAAACGAACGCTTGTTTTCCAGTATCGTTAAAGCCGTTTTTTGCATGGCAGGATAAGCACTTCGCAACAAATGGTTTGCGTAAATAACAATATTAAATCCAGCAGCGTGTAATTCTTCTTCCGTAAATTGATTGTAGGAAGAGGGGACTGAAATGACTGGAACTTTAAAGCCTAATTGCTTGAAAGCTTTCATGAATTCAAATATTTCTTTCCCATCTTTTTTGCGGCTATGGATCATGATACCATCAGCC
>JAHDGC010000194.1 GCA_020627865.1 Saprospiraceae bacterium
CTTAGTTGCTACCTGTTTAAGGACAACACAAACACAAATTTCAATAAAACAACAACCATCTGTACTAGGCCAAATCGCCATATTCGATACGGAGCAACTCTTCATAGATGAGATCAATGCCGGTAGCAGTATTGATCAAATCATAAGGGATTTGCATGCCGAGACCGAATGCAGGCTTATTCAGCCAATTGTTAAAAGATTTAATGTCAGAAAACAACTCAATGCCTTTCTGGTAGAGTGCAATGAGTTTTAAAATCATTTCGCTGTTTTGTGGATTCAATTTTTTTTCTGTTTCCCGATAACGCATCAAGGTCTTGAGGGAAAGCCCTAGAAGATCATCGGCTAGTTTTGCTTTTTGAAAGCCGGAAATCGAGGCAAGGTCAAAAAAGGCAACTGCCTTTACACCATCTCTCGAAGAATTAACAATAGCAAGCGGATTTTCAATCCGTCCTTGATACTTTCGTAACAATTTAAAAGTGTTGTCCTGAACGGGTCTCATGCTCTGTGGATTTTTTTGGCATATCCTAATAGATTTACAACAAAGATATAGACATTTGTCCATCAAAGCAAGATTTTTGTCCCATTTTTGCAAAATAATCTCATTCTTGCATAAAAATGCATAGTTTATCAATTCCTCCATTTTCTATATCAATTGCTTTTTTTAAGCAAAAAGTAAAATAATTTTCTTTTTATACTCCTGTTTTCCAATCACCCGATGTGCCCAATCTTCACAGCTAACAAGTAGCCATTTCTTCTAGAACTCTGATTACAAAGCCATAATAAAGCACAGATTTTCAACAGGCTAAAATCAGGCACTGTCACAGGAAGCTCTTTTCATTCCTTGATACCATAAATAAGGTATTGACTAATAAAACGAAATGATGGATATTTGTAAACACAACAACTGTTTTAAATCTCACTCACTTTATCTTACCTAATTTTGAAATGATTTTTTGGTCTTCCCCCCAACAAATCAGATGTTTATGTCCGTAAAGCAACTTGTATTTCTAATAAGTGTATTCATCCTGTCACATTTTTCCCTTTTTGCGGTAGATGTTGTAATCATCGAAAGCCAATCCTTTAACAGTATGCAAAGGATGGATGAAAAGTGGGCAGACGTCGCTAACAGTATGGGCTATACAAGTGCTATATACACTCAGGACGAATTAACAGATACCCATCTTGAGGATGCTCACCTGCTTGTTGTTTCTTCTGGCTTAGCAGAAGTTTCGGATCATTTGAGAAATTTAGTTATCCAGTTTGTAAGGAGTGGAGGGACTGCCTATATTCAATCAGAATACCAGATCAGCAACCCTGGCAATCAACTTTTTGAGTACTGCGTCAATAATATGGGCGGGGAATTCAGCTGGACAGGAGAAGCCATGGGCAACCTTGTCCCCATGGAAATCTTTGAACCCCTTAATAATAACTTGAACCCCATTTCCTTCGCTGATTCTTTCTGGTTTGGCACTTATGGTGAGGGAAATGAAACCGTTCAACCACTGATGGAATTTGAAGGCAATTATTTTGCATTCTTATTTGATCCCGTATCACCTGAACATGGGAATATACTCACTTGCTCGGATCAGGATTGGATCAGAATCTGCCAGAACCCAAGCTTAATGGAAAACATCCTGCACTTGTTACTGGACAATGATGAAGATGTTGTCCCAAATATCAGTATTGCCTCCTCTAATGATGAGCCTTGTGTTGAAGAAGCCGTAACCTTTACTGCAACGCTAGACCATTACGAGGATGGCTATATTATCGAATGGTATATCAATGGAGAATTACAATCTAGTTTTAATGGACTTGAATTCACCATCGAGAATCCAGAAAGTGGGATGATTGTACAGGCCAGTGTCGTTGTTGATGCGGGGCAAAATGCTTCGAATGAGATTGAATTACTGATCCTACAGCCCCTAGGAGAGCTTTTTCTTGACATCACATCTAGCACACAAAATATCTGCGAAAATGAAACGGTGAGCTTTACGGCCAATCATGCAGGAACAGAATTTGCTGGCAATGTAGCCTTCCAATGGATGATAAATGGTTCACCTGTTGCTCTTGCCACGCAAGAAAACTTTAGCAGCAATAATCTTCAAAATGGCGATATTATCAATTGCCAGTTAAGCTATGACGATATTTGTACATTAAATAATATAGTACAATCTAACGAAATTGAAATTGAAGTTAATTCAATTACTACCCCCGATGTAATCATTGAAGCAGATGTCTTAACCATCTGCTCGGGCGAAACGGTTAACTTTTCAGCTGCCGGAGCAAACTGGGGTAATGACCCGGTATTTCAGTGGACAGTAGAAGGCAACCCTGTGGGCGAAAACCAACCAACATTCAGTAGCAGTTCACTTCAGGCAGGCCAGTTGGTTGCTTGCCAAGTGACCAGCAGCGATGTTTGTATCAGCACACCAGCGGTTACTTCTCAGCACCTGTCGATTCAGGTTGCCGAAACCCTTACTCCGACGCTAGAACTCTCAGCAGACCAGCTTACGGTTTGTTCCGAACAACCCGTCCAAATTCATGCTACCGGTACCAACTGGGGCAATGAGCCTATTTTTCAATGGACTCTTGATGGGGCTATCATCGAAAACAATTCTGATGTATTAACACTCACCGTTCCCTTAGATGGACAAACCATTGGACTTACACTTACTTCCAGCCTCAATTGTTTAGATCAGGCTCAAGTACTCGTTGCACCAATCAGTGTACAGGTTGTAGAAACACTATCCCCCACCATCAGCGTTGCTGCCGATCAAGAAAATCCTTGTTTCGGCAGCAGCGTTACTTTTGCTGCCACTGGAGAACATTGGGGAGAAAATCCTCAGATCCAGTGGTTCGTAGATGGTATCGTTACACAGGAAAATCAATCGACGTTTAGTCTTGAAAATATCCAAAATGCCCATCAAGTACAATGTGTTGTTACAACGGATTTAAACTGTTCCGACAATGCGGTGGTTTCTAGTGATGCACTGTCTATTGGAAGTAACAATTTTGTTTTAAATCTTGTGGAAGCTAAAAATGCTAATTGTGGTGAGAGTGATGGTGCCATCATTGTCGATGCTACAGGAGGTGTGGAGCCTTATACCTTTGCATGGTCAAATGGTGATTTTGGGAATAAAATTGAAAATCTTCCGGGCAATACATATGAACTTTTAGCAACTGATGCAACAGGATGTACACAGGAATTTAGTGTTACCATTCAAGGTGGAGAGCTGCCTGTCATTCTCGGTGTAGAAACTGCGGATACACAATGTGGGAAAAATGACGGTTGGGCAGAAGCTATTGTTGCTAATGAATCGGAAGACTATACTTATAAGTGGAGATACCAAGACGGAGAGATTGTAAGCGAAACTGCTGTTGCAGAAAATCTTGAAGCCGGATTATATGAGTTGATCGTGTCTAAAGGAGATGATTGTGTCAGCTCTCATTCGCTTGCTATTTATGCGAATACTGCGAATTTATATGTGGAATTGGATAGCGACAGTGTTAGAATTAATGAAGGTGAAAAATATGGATTGATGTCTTCTACCAATATTGGAGCGGATGCTATTTACCAATGGTCTCCAAGCGAAGGGCTTGCGTGTACAGATTGTCAAAATACAGCTGCCAGTCCGGAGGCTACGACTACTTATGTAGTCTTGGTTTCTACGCCTGATGGTTGTACCGTAAGTGACACCGTGACGGTTTATGTTGATGCGCCACAGGAAATTTATGTTCCAAATGTCTTCTCTCCGAATAATGATGGCAACAATGATTACTTCATGGCCTTCGGTTCAGCAAGTGCAGGTAGCATTAGGAGCATGACTATTTTTGATCGCTCCGGCGGTATTGTTTTCGACAAAAGGGATATGCAATTAAACGATGAAGTTGAGGGATGGGACGGGACTACTCGTGGTAAAAAAGCTGCTCCTGGGGTCTACATTTATATCGTGAATATTGAATTTTCTGATGGCACCAGTCGGTCTTATCAAGGGGATATTTCTTTGCTTTAAACTATGATAAAGATTAAATTTTTCTACATTTTAACTATACTGTTTTGATTTTAAATCCTGTAAGGCAACCTGTCTTGCAGGATTTTTTTCTCTTTACATTCCAGCCACTTTTATGCGGGGAATTACATATTGTCCTGATGAAACTCGAAAGGGAATTGAAACATTTCAAAGCGTCTTACGCTATATAGTATAACGAATATTGTGCCATTTTTTGATTTTCAAAATAAAAATAACGCTACCATTTTACTACCGTGTTTTTGTTGTTATAAAAATAGTCAGACAATTGTCTTTTTCCATTTTAGTAACAAAAAAAAACGAACCACCTGTTTACTTTTTGTAGGAAAAAGCTTATATTGAATAAACAATCAAAAAGTAAAAGAATAACATCCCTCCAGTAATTATTAACGAACACAGGAAACGTCTTCCTAGTCCTAAACAATTATTGAATGGATAAACACTATAGCTATGCCATTAATACCCAAATCGACATATCATCAAACCCCTTTTGGTTACTATTCCGGACATCTCCAAACCATACTACCTTGCTTCTTCCGGAAAATTCCCGACATTACTTATCAGCGCGAACGGCTGGAATTGCCGGATGGCGATTTTCTGGATCTGGACTGGCTACCCGCTGGAGCATCGCGGCTTGTCGTTCTCTCTCATGGCGTGGGTGGGAGTTCGGGGAGTTCTTATATGAAAGCGGCAGCAAAATATTTTTCGAAGCGTGGCTTCGATGTCCTAGCTTGGAATTGCCGAGGTTGCTCCGGAGAACCGAACCGCCTTTTGCGAATGTATCATCACGGGGAAATCGAGGACATCGGGCAGGTCATCCTGCATGCCCTTCGGAAAAAAAACTACAAGGAAATCTATCTAGTCGGTTATTCTATGGGCGGAAGTATTACCCTAAAATATTTGGGGGTAAACGGCAAGGCAATTCCTAAGGCCATAAAAAAAGCTGTGGCGATTTCCGCTCCACCTGACTTGGCGGAATGCATCGAAAAATTGGATCGTCCGGAAAATTACTTTTATAAAAATGATTTTAAAAAATCGCTCTTTGAACGCATTAGTCAAAAAGCCCAACAGTATCCCGGCAAACTGGATCTCAGTAAAATAAAAGCAATTAAAAGCTGGCGGGATTTTGACTTTCACTTCACACTTCCTGTTAATAATTTTAATTCGCTGGAGTCTTTTTACTACCAAGCGTCTTACTACAATTACGCCATTCCGATTGACATTCCCGTGCTGGCCATCAATGCAGAAAATGATCCCATTGTTGCATTGAGTCAAGATTTCAGGGCACTTTGCCAGATGCATCCCAAGCTTTATTTAGAAACTCCGGCGGAAGGTGGTCATGTTGGCTTTACCCTCCCTAACCAGCATTGTACTTGGATGGAAATGCGGGCTTTTGAGTTTTTTGGTCAAAAAAATCCGCTTGTGCACAAGAAGCAGGAAAAACATTTTAAAGCAATAAATCTATCTTCAGGCAGTAAATCTACACCGAGTAAAAATGCTGTAAAATCTATGCAACCGAGGATTTACGCTAAGTTTTCTTTTTTGACGAAACGGCCTTCGAAGTAAAAAAAGAGAGGCTGCGAGAAAAATTACGGGGCAATATTTCCTAGTGGTGACTAATGACTAAAAGTCATATGCTGAATAGGCTAAGACTAAAAACATATCTGTATTCGTCTTGTAGCACCACAGATTTCATAGATTAACATAGACTTGCCTGACGTCACGAATTCTATGATAAAAGCAAGAACATGTTGAAAAACATTATATATATAACTTAGTATTTATGTTCAACAAAAGGAGTTCCTCTTTTGACCACGGCAAATACCCTTGCAATGAGTTTATTCTTGAGCGGCAGGTTTTTCACAGATTCCCTTGCACGCGTAAAATGGGATTTACCCCACTAAAGTGGAAGGCTTTTAACCTTATTTTAAGACGAATAAAATATAAAACAATATAATTATTTCAAATCTAAACAATGTACACCCTTATCAGGGTGGGACCCACCCTAGCAACCACGAGACCATACCGGTTTATCCGGTTCTCATCGACAAGCCATAAGCTTGTCCCTTCTGTTACCGACTTTTCGGTAAAGAGTTATTATGGAAAGGGAGGTTTATCTCCCCGAATGCACCAAGCAACCGGATCCGCATCACTTCATGCAATTCTTCAATATATAAAGTAAACACCCATCCCAGATTTGGATGGATACAACCCGTTCAGGTATAACCAGATACCTCCATTTACCCAAATGGTTTTCCAGATACCCAATCAAAAGGTCACCACAAATATAACAATAATATTTTAACGAGCAAACTTTTTGTTTATAATTAAAACATTTTAATTCTACTAATATTTCATGCACCATCTACTTATTTGCAAAAATTGTCAGCCCCCTTTGAATCGTACAGAAATCAAGAGCATTTCGTCCATTTTTTACAAACCATCAGCAAAAATCATATTTTCATAGAGAATATCTGTTATTTAGGCTAATAGGGTTTCTTCTCGATTAAAGTTTTTCTATATTTGGGGCAAGCCTTCCAATAAGTGAAAAGTCAAAAGGATGAAGTATGTGCTTGCTGGTCAGCAGATAATAACTTTAGCAGCTATAACCTTATTTGAAGGCCTTCACCTAATTATTATTTTAATACTAAAGACTCTATGACGAACGATCTGGCAACCATGTTTGGTACCCACCACGGGCTTGATGATAAAAGTGTAAAATTTTTAGCTGCCGCTCTAGAAAAAAACAACCTTCCCGGTTTCGATTACATTGAATTCAAGAAATCACTGGCTGCGTTGACGAAGATGAATATGGATGAAGCCACATCCTTCAAGTCGGCATTTGCTACCGCCTCCACTGTTGGTTTAACCAAAGAAAAACTGCTCAAAACGGCAGATCACTACAAGAGTATCCTTATCAAGGAGAACAACCAGTTCAACGAAGCCTTGAAAAAGCAAATTCAGAAAAAGGTCGCTTCCAAAACACAGGAGATCGAGACGATGAAAAAACAGGTGGAAGAATTCAAGTTGAAGATACAGGAGCTTCAGCAAAAGATCACTTCGATGGAAAGTACCATCCAAAATGCTGATGGCGTCGTCAAAGAAACCGTAGACAAATTAGAAACTTCTAAAAATAATTTTGAACATACTTATCAAAGTATCCTTAATCAGATTGATAAGGATATTGAGAATATCAATACATACCTTTAAAGGATAAAGAGCGAGTTTTAGCTTTGAGAGATCGATTTTTAGCAGAATTTTGAGACTTTTGGCTCGTTATCTCGTATAATTAAATGGGAAAATGCCAACATATCACGTATATAGTTGGAAAATATATCGAATCTTACTAAATTTATTAAAGGTCGAAAACATTACTCAAAACGTCGTAAGCATTACGACGCTACTATAATCAAAATAAAAGAGAAAAAATGTCAGATTACGCAAATTTTGATTCTGAAAATTTTCAACCGAAATCTTTCTGGCAAAGACCAGAAGGGGTTACGGGTTCTATTTTTTTAATTGCAATCCTAGCCGGATTGGGTTATTTACTCGCCACAAACATCGGGGCAATCATTGGACTAACCGGCAATATTATAGCTTTGGCAGGAATGCTGCTTGTTTTAGGTGCCGTCGTCTATATGGTACTTGACCCTAAGATGCGGAATTTGGTCTGGTACATGTATAAAAGTGCCATGCGTAAAGTTACAGGGATTTTTGTCAATATTGACCCTATTGGTATCTTGAAAAGTTATGTTGAAGACTTGGAAGATAACCTTCGGAAAATGAGTAAGCAAATTGGGAACCTCAGGGGGCAGATGCGCAAGATGACTTCCATGATGCAGGATAACCAGAAGGAGATAGATAACAATCTGAAGTTGGCTAGTGTAGCCAAGCAACAAGGAAAGCAACAACAGGTCATTCTGTCTACTCGGAAGGCTGCTCGTATGAAAGAGGTGAACAGCAAATACAGCCAGTTGCATAAAAAGATGGAGGTGATGAGTCGTATCCTAACGAAGATGTATCAAAATTCCGAAATCTTACTGGAAGATACTCGGGATCAGGTAAAAATTAAGGAGCAGGAAAGGGCCGTAATCCGTACGAGTCACTCCGCCATGAAATCCGCTATGAATATCATTAATGGCAATAAAGATAAAAAAGAAATGTTTGACATGGCGGTTGAAGCCATTGCTGACGATGTCGCCAACAAGGTTGGGGAAATGGAAAGATTCATGGAGATGTCATCTAACTTTATGGATTCTGTTGATCTGAAAAATGGTGTTTTTGAAGAAGAAGGACTCAAGATGTTGGAGAAGTGGGAAAAGGAATCGACCTTAATGTTGATGGGTGATGGAACAGAAACATTGGATTTAAATCAACCTACTACACAGCCTGAAATCAGGAAGCAAAGTAACGGGAGCAGCGATAAATATGATAACTTATTTGAGTAACGCTGCAACTTTATAACAAAAAAATTACAAAAAAAAAGCCATCTCTATGATTTGAGATGGCTTTTTTTATTTTACAAATTAACGCCCACAAACCCCTTTCAAAATAGTAATTTTTCCCGCATTTTCTACAGCAAAAAGATATACACCACTCGCCCATCCTATCGAAGAAATGAAGCCATTATTTGTTGAAACATTTTCATCCACAACAATATATTTACCAATCATATCATAGACAGAAACTGTTGCATTACCTGTAGTTCCCTTCAAATAAAAACCTTGCTCATCACGGGCTGTCCACAATTGGATTTCGGGTTCTTCTCCTATTTCCGCGATATCTGTTGTCATTGGAATCTGATAATCTACCACTACCGGAAAGTGATCCGATGCGACTTCTGCATCCCAAGCATTCAAACCATATTCTTGCAAGCGTGCTGTTGACATGATACCCGTCTGTAAGGTAAAACTCTTCATGGCTGTCATCGCAGCATCAGAATAAATTTGGAAATCTAGCCGCCCTGGAGGATAACTGGAAAAATCATTTCGCCAAGTGTAAGCCATCCGTTGATCTGTTTGCATACAAATTTGATCCGTACAATCAGTATCATCCCAATCTGGAGCAGCAGGCACACCATAGGCAAGGGTATTTTGAATATCTCCCGTAACCAAGGTGTTAAGTTGCTGTGCATAACCCACGAGATTGAGGTCACCCACAAGGAGGAAAGGGGTATTTTCTTCAAGATCAATATCGCCCCCAGGGGTTTTAGCATCCTTTAGAAAAGCAATATATTGATCAGCCTGATCCTGTCGGCCTTCATCATTGGAGCAACAATTATAATGACCATTATTCAATAACAAATCCTTCTCGTAAGAATCCGGCAAATCTATCAATGTAGGAAATTGTCGATCTAATTCTGGCCAAGTATCTATAAAATCCCAGCGAGAGGCCGTAATCATATCGTAGTCATCTTTTTCTACAAACCAACCCGCAGGATTATCCGTTTCCAGCAAATTATCCAACATCGTTTTTACGGTTGAGACTTCGGTATCTGAAGCTTCTGAAAAGGCAATAATATCAGGTTGTAAAACACTGAGAATATTCTCAAAATTATCTACCCTATCGGGTTCATTCAAACCATCATTTTCTGTATTCCAAGCCACAACTCTAACATAATCTGCACTGGATTTATGCAAATCTATAGGGACATATTCTGGAACAGGTGTTTCATCAAAGGTGTAGGTAAAGACCTCCCCTTCATCGGGCATAGCATCACCAGAGGTTGTGCACCTGAAAAGGATTTTAATTGTTGCCCCATCAAAAAGTGGAATATTACCGACCGGAGTCGCATGCCGGTTAATAGCAATTTCAAATTCATCCCCGCTTACGGTCGGCGCATGACGCAACATGACATCTTCCAAATAAATATCTTGCACCGTCGTAGTTCCCTCAAAACGAGCTACCCTATCTTCAAAGTTGATAATCAGTTCTGCGCCATAATCTTGCTGTGGCACATAACCTGTATTACTATTGTTATCCGAATCAATATAAAGAACAGTACCGTGTGATATGATATCATCTGTCAGATCTATTTCGTTATTTGTTCTAATTTTTAGGTAAAGAAAATCATCATCATTAGTAACCTGAAGAGATAGGAGATCAAGGCCAGAGGAAATATCATTGGCATCAGAAAAAGTCGTGAGATTGCTTGTCCAATCGGAGAAATTATCGTCAATGGCGATTGGGGCAGATTGGGCGAAAGCCAAAAAGGGAATGAAGAGAAAGATAAAGGGCACGATCAAGCGTTGTAAGAAGCATTTACTTTTTTTCATGCGTTCGGTATTTATAAAACTATC
>JAHDGC010000195.1 GCA_020627865.1 Saprospiraceae bacterium
AGTTGATACAGAATCAATCCCCTTGTTCTGCTTATCAGCAAAGTTTCAAACCAATACCATAAATAATTTTTACTTGAAGTGTATTTAAAATTACCCTTCAGGTTAGATATACCTCTACCTTAAAACAAAAACAAAGAACAAAATTGGTTGCAGGCATACTGTCATATGTCTTGCATGTTTCCTTCGCACATTTATCTACTTGTAGTTGGTCTGCAATAGAAAAGATGTCTATAGCCTATTTGATTGCCATGTTGTGGTCAATTCGGCTGTATGTTGTTGGGGTTTGTTTTGTTTTAAGTTCTCCTCCAAACTCCTCCGCTTTATAATACAATACAACAACTTCTGTTCTAACACGACTTACTCTTGCAATATTTTCTGGCTCATTATACCATAACTTTGCTGCTCACATTGAGCGGTATGGCAGAGCTATGTTTGGCAAAAATCTACTCCACTGTAATGTGAAGTATCTTAAAAACGCTTAAATGGACAAACCATGAAAAAACTGATTTACTTAAGTTGTGCTTTTTTGTTCCTCGTAGGAATGCTTATCCCCATTGCCGTAAATGCTCAGTTAGGGGTAACGGCCTTTGATGATCCAGCTGTCTTGGTGGAAACACTTGTCGGGCCTGATGTTACCTATTCCAATCCACAGTTGGTATGCCCTGAAAATGGATCAGGTACTTTTAATGGTGTCAACTCAAATATTGGTTTAGATGGAGGAATTCTACTAACAACGGGTAGGGTCAATATTGCCGTCGGGCCAGATAATGAAGAAGGGCAAGGCGCAAATGATGGGCTAACTACCAACCAAGATCCTGATCTTGAAGATATCGTTTTTCCTTTTCCGATCTGCGATAATTGTGTGTTAGAATTTGATTTCCAAGGAGAGGGGAGCATGCTCTCCTTTGCTTATGTTTTTGCATCCGAGGAATATCCGGAATATTTTTGTGATGAGTTTAACGATGTGTTTGGTTTTTTTATTTCAGGGCCAAACCCCGCAGGAGGAACTTATGATGCCGAAAATATCGCTATTATTCCGGATACCACGGGAGTCAATTTACCCGTCACGATTAATAACTTAGGACCAGGAGAATGCGACGGTATTGATAATAGTCAATACTATGTTGATAATCAAGGAGGAACCACCGTCGAATATGATGGCTTCACCGTTCGCCTGACTGCCGAAGTGGATATCATCCCTTGCGAAACGTATAGTTTTAAAATTGCCATTGGAGATGCCGGAGACTGTCTTTATGATTCTGGTGTTTTCCTCGAAGAAAATAGTTTTACTGCATCGACCTTGACAGTTTTTGCCAATGGCCAAGATATTACAGAAACTTGTTCCTATGATAAATGCCCCGGGGAACCTGTTGAACTTGTTCTTGTAGATAATACCGATTTTGAATGGACTTGGTCGCCTGCGGATAGCCTGAATACAACAGTAGGGGATACGGTTATTTCTACGGCCAACCAAACCACAGTCTACACTGCCAATGGAATTATAGGTTCCTGTATGATAGAAAAACAAATTACCATTAATATTATTGATCTACTAGACATTACTTGTCCGGATTTTGATAGGGGGCCATATGATTGCCTCGAAGAAATCCCACCGCCGGATATCGGTTCAATTATCGTGAATAATGCTTGTGGTAATATAACGATTACTTTAGAAGAAGATGTAGATGGCGGTACTGGATGTGAGGGGAATGTACTTAATTTACAAAGGACGTATACCATCGTGGATGATGGTGGAACAAGTGACCCTACTGATGATGTGAGTACTGAGTGTATCCAAATTTTTGCCATCGAAGATATAACCCCTCCAACTTTTTCAAATATTCCTGGTGATCTCGATATTACGGTGGAGTGTACGGATGATCTTACTTTACCTGATCCGCCAACCGCAATGGATAATTGTATCAATGGAGATGTGACTGTTTTACAAACCGATGAGATTTTTATTCTAGGAAATTGTGAAGGAAACTATCTCCGTGTCATTAGTTATCAGGCCAATGATGCTTGTGGAAACCTTTCCGAAGTCTACGATGTCGCCATAACGGTGGTCGATAATGATGTTCCAGAATGGGATGCGTTGCCCGGCGATCTTGATGTTACCTTTTCCTGTATTGAAGATGTAGTTTTGCCTGTTGCCCCAACAGCAACAGATGCTTGTGGAGATGCTTTGTTATCTGTATCGTTGATTGGTAATGAAAACATCCCAGGAGACTGTGCTTCGGAGTATACGCAAACTTTTACCTATCAGGCCGACGATGGTTGTGGCAATTTATCTGCTCCGTATACGGTTACGATTACGGTAGATAATACGACGGCTCCGGTATGGGATATCGCCCCAGGAGAATTGGATGCTACTTTTAATTGCGGGGCAGATTTAGTTTTGCCTAATTCCCCGACGGCTACTGATGATTGTGCCGAAGTAGCTGTTTCTGTAAATATAGTGTCAGATGAAATTATTGCAGGAAACTGTGGTGATGATTTCTCTAGAGTTATTACTTATCAAGCGGATGATGGCTGTGGCAATCTGTCAGAACCTTATATCGCTACCCTTGCTGTAAACAATACCTCAGCGCCAGTTTGGGAGACAGTGCCTGGAAATTTAGATGCGGTTTTTGTTTGTAGTGAAGATGTTGTCCTGCCCGATCCTCCTGTTGCCATAGATGATTGCAATGACTTAGCAGTAAGTGTAAGTATATTGTCGGATACGACAAGTGTTGGCGTTTGTGTTAATGATTTTGTTAGAACAATTACATACCAAGCCAGTGATGATTGTGGCAACTTGTCGGAAGTTTATACCGTAAAATTGACGGTTATAGATGACGTTACTCCGGTTTGGAATGAAGTGCCAGGGGCTTTAGATACGAGTTATACTTGTGCAGACGAGATTATCCAACCTATACCACCAAATGAAATTGAACCTGCCCCTTCAATTGCATTTGATCATATCCCACCAACGGCAACGGATAATTGTGGGGATAATGTTGCAACTGTTGTGGTGATTTCCGATGAAACCGTTTCCAATGGATGTGCAAACCAGTATGTGAGAACCATTACCTATGTTGCTGATGATGGTTGCGGCAATCAATCCGAACCTTATGTCGTAACGGTAACGGTGATGGATGATGTGGCTCCGATTTGGAATGAGGCACCGGGTGCTTTGGATACGGCTTATACTTGCGCAGACGAAATTATTCAACCTGTACCGCCAACAGGAACCGAGTCTGTGCAGCCAGCTGTATTTGATCACATTCCGCCAAGCGCAATGGATAATTGTGGGAATAATGTTGTGACCATTATGGTGATTTCTGATGAAACCGTTTCCAATGGGTGTGCAAACCAATATGTGAGAACCATCACTTATGTGGCCGACGATGGTTGCGGTAATCAGTCCGAACCTTATGTCGTAACGGTGACGATATTTGATGATGTGGCTCCAGTTTGGAATGAGGCGCCGGGCGATTTGGATACGAATTACACTTGTGCAGACGAAATTATCCAACCGGCACCGCCAACAGGATCTGAGTCTGTATCCTCATTTGCATTTGATCATATCCCGCCAACCGCAGCGGATAATTGTGGGAATAATGTTATAACTGTTAGGGTTATTTCAGATGAAACCGCCTCAAACGGATGTGCAAACCAATATGTAAGAACGATTACTTATGTTGCCGATGATGGTTGTGGCAATGAGTCTGAACCTTATGTCGTAACGGTAACCGTGTTTGATGATGTGGCGCCAGTTTGGAATGAAGCGCCGGGCGATTTGGATGAGAACTATGATTGTGGAGAAGTGGTAACGGAGCCAACACCGCCAACAGCCAATGATAACTGCCAAGGGCCAGCGCCTATTGTCACCCTGCTCTCCGATGAAACGACACCGGGTAATTGTCCGAATCAATTTGTCCGTACCATTACTTATATTGCAACGGATGAGTGTGGCAACAATAGCGAACCGTACATCATTACCATTGTAACGGGAGATGGTGCCGCGCCGGAATGGGATCAAGAACCGGGATCGCTTGATCTTAATTTTACCTGTTCCGAGAATGTCATCATTCCGGCTACCCCGACAGCAAGCGACAACTGTAGTAGTACGGTAGTATCCATCGAGGTAGAAAGTGATATGGTTACTTCAGAAAGCTGTAACAATAATTTTACAAGAGTGATTACTTATGTCGCCTCAGATGATTGTGGGAACCTATCAACAGGTTATGCCGTTACCATCACGGTAAATGATGATAATGCTCCAATATGGAATGAGCTGCCCGGAGCCTTAGATGCAAACTATACTTGTACAGAAGATCTTGTTGTGCCAAATCCTCCAACCGCGACAGATAATTGTGAGAGTGCTTTGGTCACGGTTACTGAAATTGATAATGTTACGACAACAGGCGAGTGTGCCAATCAATACGTACAAGTGATTACTTACCAAGCCGATGATGGTTGTGGTAATTTATCTGAACCTTACACTGTTACCCTTACGGTAGATAATACGATAGCGCCAACTTGGGAAACAACTCCGGGAAGCTTGGATGCGACTTTTACTTGTAGCGGAGATGTTATTGTGCCTGATCCTCCTGTAGCTATAGATGATTGTGGTGGTGTTGAGGTTATTGTAAGTGTATTGTCGGATGAAACGAATGCGGGAGCTTGTGCTAATGATTTTGTTAGAACAATCACGTATCAGGCGAGTGATGATTGTGGCAACTTGTCTGAACCTTTTACGGTAATTTTAACGATAGCAGATTCTGTCATGCCAACTTGGGAAACAATTCCCGGCTCTTTAGATATGACTTTTTCTTGTGCTGCAAATTTGGAGCTTCCAACGCCTCCAACGGCAACGGATAATTGTGCGAACAATCCTGTTGAAGTTTTGGTTTTGGATGATATCGTTATCGACGGTGTTTGTGCCAACGATTATACCAGAACCATTACCTATCAAGCCAACGATGGCTGTGGCAACTTGTCGGAAATTTATACCGTAACTTTAACCGTTTTGGATGATGTTACGCCTGTATGGAACGAGGCTCCTGGAGAGTTGGATACGAATTATACTTGTGCAGACGAGATCATTCAACCTGCACCACCAACCGGAACTGAGCCTGCACCGCCAGTTGCATTTGATCATATACCGCCAACGGCAACGGACAACTGCGGAGATAATGTGTTGAGTGTTGTAATCATTTCAGATGAAACCGTCTCGAACGGATGCCCAAATCAATATGTAAGAACGATCATCTATGTTGCAGATGATGGCTGTGGCAATCAATCTGAACCTTATGTCGTAACAGTAACCGTGATGGATGATGTTGCCCCAATATGGAATGAAGCACCGGGTGCGTTAGATGTTAATTATGATTGTGGAGAAGTAGTGACAGAGCCAACACCTCCAACGGCAAACGATAACTGCTTGGGACAACTGCCTATTGTAAGTGTGCTCTCCGATGAAACAACACCCGGCAATTGTGCGAATCAATTTATCCGGACTATTACCTATATCGCAACAGACGAATGTGGGAACAATAGCGAACCGTATACCATTACTATCGTAACGGGAGATGGTGCCGCTCCAGAATGGGATCAAGCCCCAGGAGCACTTGACCTGAATTTTACCTGTTCGGAAGAAGTTATCATTCCTGCAACACCAACCGCAAGTGATAACTGTAGTAGCGCAGTGGTCTCTGTAGAGGTAGAAAGTGATATTGTTACTTCGGAGAATTGTAACAATAATTTTACGAGAGTGATTACCTATGTTGCCTCGGATGATTGTGCTAATCTCTCCATACCGTATACCCTTACCATAACCGTAAATGATGATAGTGCCCCAACATGGAACGAGCTGCCCGGAGAGCTGGATGAAAGCTATACTTGTTCCGAAGATTTTGTGTTGCCTGCACCTCCAACAGCCACCGATAATTGTGGTAGTGCCGTGATTACGATTACTGAAATAGATAATGTGGTTACAACGGGTGATTGTGCCAACCAATATTCGCAAACCATTACCTATCAAGCCGATGATGGTTGCGGCAATTTGTCAGAACTTTATGTAGTTAACCTTACGGTAAATAATACAACGGCTCCAACTTGGCAAGTAGATGCTGGAGAACTGGATGCAACCTTCGATTGTAATGACGATATAATTGTGCCAGATGTTCCTGTAGCCTTGGATGATTGTAGTGGGGTAGAAGTAAATGTAAGCATATTGTCGGATGAAACGGAAACGGGTATTTGTCCGAATCTAGCCAGCCGTGTGATCACCTATCAGGCGGATGATGGTTGTGGGAATTTTTCAGAACCCTATGTCGTAACGTTAACAACAGCAGATAATACCGCACCAACCTGGGATATAGCGCCCGGTGCTTTAGATGTTACTTTGTCTTGTGCTGAAGATTTGGTGCTTCCGCCAGCACCAACGGCAACGGATAATTGTAGTGGAAATACGGTTGAAGTATTGCAGCTAGATGATGTTATTGTAGATGGTGTTTGTGCCAATAATTATAGACGAACGATTACCTATCAGGCTAATGATGGTTGTGGGAATCTATCAGAAATTTATACGGTGCTCATTCTCGTTATAGATGAGGAAGTTCCAACATGGGATGTATTGCCGGGTGATTTAGATGCTAGTTATACTTGTGGCGAAGATGTTGTTGATCCTGTTCCCCCGACGATAAGTGATAATTGTGAAAACAGTGCATTGAATGTTATCGTTACTGCTGATGAAATCGTATCCAATGATTGTGCAAATGGATTTGTAAGAACCATTACTTATACCGCCGATGATGGTTGTGGCAACCAAGCAGAGCCATATGTGGTTACCATCACCGTAAATGATGAAACGGCACCGGTATGGGATACACCTGCAGGAGGACAAGATGCCTCTTTCGTTTGTGTAGAAGACTTACTCGTTCCTGAGCCGCCAATAGCTACAGATAATTGTGCAAATGATGTTACGGTGACCTTGATTTCTGATATTGTTGAACCTGGGCAGTGTGCAAATGATTTCGTCAGAATTTTGACGTATCAGGCAACGGATGCTTGTGGAAATGTATCTGAAAATTATGTGACAACACTTGTCGTAGCAGATGATCTTGCTCCTATTTGGAATGAAGGATCAGGAGCGTTAGATGTAACTTTTGCTTGTCCGGAAGATGTTATCGTGCCTGCTGCACCAACAGCTTTTGATAATTGTTCAAACAATACAATTGCAGTGGAGCTGATTTCGGATGAAATAACAGATGGCGTATGTCCAGCTCGTTTTGTTCGCGTTATTCGCTATCAGGCACAAGATGGCTGTGGCAATTTTTCAGATACCTATGACGTGACCATCACCGTGTTTGATGATGAGGCGCCAACCTGGAATGAGCTTCCGGGTGATCTTGATTTGAGCTTTACCTGTGATGCCGACGTCATCTTACCGCCTACGCCAACGGCTACCGACAATTGTGCATCGGTCGCGGTAAGTGTAGAACTTTTTGCGGATTATCGCCAGACGACTTGTGAAAATCAATACATCAGATACTTGACCTATCGGGCGACTGATCCTTGCGGTAATATCTCTGAAAATTATGTGGTAACCATAACGGTAAATGATGAAGAGAGTCCTGAGATTACAGTACAAGCAACTGACATTGAGGTCAACTGTGGCTGGGATGCCTTGGAAGCTTTCGATGAGTGGATCGCGAGTAATGGTGGTGCTATCGCCGTGGATAACTGTGATGGTGAAATTACTTGGGTCACCGATCCGCCTGTTTCTGAATTGCAAATGAGCTGTGGCACTGCAATTGATTTCTACGCGGTTGATGCTTGTGGCAATATTAGTGCTGCTACAACTGGAACATTTTCTATCTCAGATTATGAAGCGCCCGAGTTGGTAAGCCCGGCCGAAGATTTGAAATTTGAATGTGATGGAGAAGATTATTTGCCGATCTTCGAAGAATGGATTCTCAACCAAGGTGGGGCTGAAGTAACTGATCCTTGTGGTACCATTATCTGGGAACCGGCAGAGATTCCTGAGTTCCCGGCTTCTTGTGGTGGTACGGTAGATTTTGAGGTAGACTTTATCGCGACGGATTTATGTGGTACCGAGATCGTAACAACGGCGAGGTTTAAAGTCTACGATATAGAAGCACCGGAGTGGTTGGATAGTCCTGAGGATCTGACCATTTCTTGTGATGAAGAAATCATTTTCGATGAGCCGGAAGCTGCCGACCTTTGTAGCGATGTCATCATTGAATTTGCGGATGATGCGCAGGAGGGCAGTTATTGTGATGGAACCTATAACATTACGCGAACGTGGACGCTTGCAGATGCTTGTGGTTTGCAAGGGCCAGATATTACACAAACGATAACGGTCTTGGATACTACACCTCCAGTACTGACACCATTGAATCCATTATTAATTGGTTTAAATAATTTCGATACGCTCCGTTATGAGTGTGATGCTTTTGATGTCTTTTCTCCTAACGATTTTGCCGTAGAAGATAACTGCGATGCCAATGCTCAAATTATGTTGATGGATCCGGTTGTCGATGGCAGTAACTGTCTCGCAGATGGTTATTTGACGCAAGTCATTTGCACTTGGATCGGAAAAGATGCTTGTGGCAATGAAACTTCCTTTTCTGTCGTCATGCTTCGGGTAGATACTGTTGCGCCAGAGTTGACCGATTTGCCAGAGGATCAAACCATCAGCTGTGGAGAAGAAATTGCCTTTACGCCACCAACTGCTTTTGATACTTGCGATGATGAACTGACTTTTAATTATATAGATTCGGAAGTCGAAAATAATTGTACGTATAGCACGACTCGGACTTGGTACATCAGCGATGATTGTGGCAATACCACAACCGCTTCTCAAACCATTACCTATGGTGATTTGGCCCCTCCTCATTTTACTTTTGTGCCAGCGTCAGAAACCATTACTTGTAATGATCCGGTAACATTCGGTGTGCCACTCGTCGAGGATGATTGCGGTGATGTTACCCTTACTTTTGAGGATAGTGTTATTGGTGGTGGTTGCCAAACGGTATATGTACGGATTTGGGTAGCGGCTGATGCTTGCGGACAAACTACCGTAGTGAGTCAACAAATTACGGTGTTGGATAACAACGCTCCAATATTTATCGCCGTTCCAGAAGATCAAATTATTGCATGTGGCCAAACGCCTATTTTTAGTACACCAGAAATAAGCGACGACTGTAATAATAGGGAACTTTCTTTCACCGACAATATCACTGTGGAAGCATGTGCAGAAATTTTTACCAGAACTTGGACGGCTATTGATGCTTGTGGCAATGAAGCAACTGCTGAACAATCTATCACCCGCTTGGACAATACCCCTCCTGTAATCACGAGCTTCCCACAAGACTTGACTATAGCTTGTGCGGATGAAGGGGAATTCGAAGAACCTGTTGCTGTAGATGATTGTAGTAATATTGTTATTGATTATGAAGATGAAACTACGGTAGGTGCTTGTGCAACGATAACGGTACGGACTTGGACGGTTTCAGATATTTGTGGCAATGAGGTTACGGCTTCTGCTACTTTGACACAGCTGGATAATGCTGCTCCTCAATTTACAGCTTTACCAGAAGATAAAACCATTTCCTGTGATACAGAACTGATTTTTGATGAGCCGGAAGCCATAGATGATTGTGGTAACGTGCAGTTGAATTTTGAAGATGAGAGCACACCGAGTGGTTGCGCTACTATTTATATCAGAACGTGGAATGCAACAGATGCTTGTGGTAATGGGCTAACGGCTGTTCAACGGATTACCGTTGCAGATATGACACCTCCAATTTTAGAGGATGCCCCAGCCGATCATATTACGGCTTGTTTCAGTATTCCTCTGCCAGTAATTTTAGGGGCAACGGATAATTGTAGTGAAAACGTAAATGTAATGTTTAGTGAAGAGCAGATACAAGGTGCTTGTCCTGATGCATACCTCCTTATCCGAACATGGACGGCGACGGATGCTTGTGGAAATACTGAGTCAACAAGTCAGACCATAACCGTTGAGGATAATCTTGCCCCTGTCTTATCCGGTGTGCCCGCAGACATGACTGTTGGTTGTGGACAAATTCCAGCAGTGGGAACCGTTACGGCAACGGATAATTGTGCTGCCGATGTTGCCCTTGTTTTTGAGGAAGAAACCTCAATCGGTACTTGTGAAGAATCTTATACCATAACAAGAACATGGACAGCGACGGATAATTGTGGCAACGAGACAATCGCTCAACAAGTCATTGTCGTAAGTTTCTTCAATGAACTGGTATTTACAAATGTTC
>JAHDGC010000196.1 GCA_020627865.1 Saprospiraceae bacterium
CAAAAGAAGTAGAGAAATTGTCGGGAAATTCAATTTTTCCCTGTTTTTTGGAGCTTCCCCCCTGTTAAAACGGGTTCTATATGGTATGTGGTTAAGTTTAGTAAACTTCAACTAAATTACTGCATGAACTCATTTAAAACCTTACTTCTTGTAAACAACCTTGGCCTCATTCCATAAGTTATCCATTTCTTCGAGGGTCATTTCTTTAAGCGCTTTCGGGGCATTGGATTCAATATACTCAAATCGTCGCTTAAATTTTTTATTGATTTTTTCTAAGGCGGTTTCGGGGTCAATTCCTTTAAAACGAGCAAAATTTACGAGAGAAAAAAGAACATCACCGAATTCTTCCTCCTGTTTTTCTTGGCTCATATCATTATCCAAAGTTTCTTTAAACTCTGTCATCTCTTCTACGACTTTATCCCAAACTTGTTCGGCATTTTCCCATTCAAAACCCACTTGTCTGGTTTTATCTTGCATACGATAAGCTTTCACCATCGCTGGCAAGCTATTGGGCACACCTGATAATACGGACTTTTTCCCCTCTTTCAACTTCAATTCCTCCCAATTTTTCTTGACTTCCTCCTCATCCTGCACTTTTACATCACCATAAATGTGGGGATGCCTTGCCACCAATTTATCGCAAACCGCATGTAGGGCATCTGCAATGTTAAAGGCCTTCTTTTCTTCCGCAATTTTTGCATAAAAAACCATGTGGAGCATAATATCACCGATTTCCTCCTTCATTTCCGTCATATCATTATCCAGAATGGCATCGGCCAACTCGTAGGTTTCTTCGATGGTTAAATTTCTGAGGCTCTGGAAAGTTTGTTTTCTATCCCAAGGACATTGCTCCCGGAGTTCATCCATGATTTTAAGCAGTCGGGAAAACGCTTCCAGTTTTGATTCCATGTTATTATTCATTTAAAATGCTTACTTTTGTTCAAGAAACTATTGTTTTAAACTGCTTCTAAAAAAGTTGCTACAAAAGTAAATCTAATTTTTCATTAAAATTGCTTTTTTACTGAACTAGCAGAAGTGAAATCCGTTTTAAGTATAGAAAAGCTGCCCAAATGATTTTTGTCTTTTGGGTATATTTTTAAAAATTATAAAAAATCAGCATGGAATTCTTATATGTATTGTGCATCGTTTTTTTCGTATTTGGGTTATCTTTCGTCATGATTAACATCAGACAGATCGTCACAGGCAAGGAATTCAGGGGCACTTGTGCCACGAATAATCCGATGTTGAAAAACAAGGTTGGCGAATGCACCGTTTGTGGTAAACAACCAGGAGAAGATTGCAAAGGCGACGATCTTAAGCCCGCCGTGCGATAGCCCTAATGACCTCATTTTTCCCAATACTTTTGGGCATCTGTGTTTTATAAATAATCCTATCTTTCAAATTTGGGCTACATTTTATCATTAAAAAGATGCCCCATAAGGTCTTCTTTAGTTTTGAGGTATGCCTTATTCTCTTTTTTAGCCCTAATAATCAACGGAACCCGTTCCTCTAAGCGGATAGGTGAATCTTTTATCGCCTTAATCTTCAGGGGATTATTTGTCAATAAACGAATAGATTTAACCCCTAAATCTTCGAGTATCTCAATAGCCTCATCATAATTCCTAGAGTCAATTTCATGACCCAGTTCAACGTTGGCTTCCGCTGTATTAAAGCCCTCATCTTGGAGATTATAAGCCTTCAATTTGTTTATAATCCCAATTCCACGCCCTTCCTGCCTAAGGTATATGACCATACCGCCTTCCAAAGCCGCTTGCTTGAGCGATTCATCTAATTGCTCTCCACAATCACAGCGATTCGACCCGAATAGATCACCAGTCAGGCACTCCGAGTGGATTCTCAATAAAACCGCACTGTTACTATCAAAATTTTCATGTACCATTGCTATATGCGGTCGGCTATCATCATCAGATTTTGCATAAGCAATCATTTTGAAATTGCCCCATTTTGTAGGCATAAAAGTTTCTACTTGCTTTATCATAGTAGGATAAAATATCATTATAAACGAATTTAACTAGATCAAAAATATCAATATTCATAGCATGATCGTAAATCAAACAACGAATTTTAAGAATAGTTGCAAATAAATTTTAAACCGTCACAAATTTTGTTTTTCCTAAAAAAAATATAAATTGCCATATTGTAACGTGGTATCATACAAAAAATACCCTAAGCAGGATATTGAAACTACATCAAAATAACTATAGTTTTGTATTATCAAATGCCCCTCATCTGATCATAGTTCATATTTATACCAAAAACTGAGTACAACGATGAGACGAATTTTAACGCTATTATTCCCAATAATCTTGTTTAGTTCTTGTTCTAAAGATAAGATTTATGTAGAAACCCGCCTAGATCAACTCCTTATCAATAGTATTACTCAATCTTCTGCCACAGGAGATTTAAGCCATTTTATTTTACCAGAAAGTGACAACTTTGCGGCTATTCCACAAGACCCACAAAATCCATTAACGGCCGAAAAGGTCGCTCTGGGAAAAATGTTATTCTATGAGACAGGTATAGCGCTTGACGCCAAAAAAGCAAGCGGGATGGAAAGCTATTCTTGTGCAAGCTGCCATATCCCATCGGCAGGCTTCCGCCCAGGAGGTATTCAAGGTATAGCAGATGGTGGGTTAGGATTTGGAGACAATGGTGAGGGTCGCAATAAATTTCCGAACTATGATGAAACAGAATTGGACGTACAGGGTATTCGCGCTTTAAGTTTGCTTAATGTTGCTTTTGTAAAAAATACCTTGTGGAATGGGCAATTTGGTAGCACTGATGCGAATGAAGGTACAGAAGCTCTTTGGGATAAGAAGCCCGAAACGGCTGTTAATAGCCTTGGACTTGCCGCATTAGAAAGCCAAAATATTGTAGGACAGGATTTGCACAGGATGCTTGTCAGCGAAGAAATCATCACCAATTTAGGATATAAAGATGACTATGACAAAGCCTTTCCAGATGTTCCAGCATATCAACGTTATTCAAAAAGAACAACAAGTTTCGCGCTTTCCGCTTACTTGAGAACCTTATTTACGAATCAAGCTCCATTTCAGGATTGGTTAAAAGGGGAAAAATCAGCCCTGACGGATGAAGAAAAACGAGGAGGTATTTTATTTTTTGATAAAGCAAAGTGTGCAAGTTGCCATAAGGGAAAATCTTTAAATGCCAACAACTTTTATGCGCTTGGTGTAAATGATCTTCATGAAATGGGGGCTTTTAACACGGATGCTGATGACAAAAAGAACCTTGGTCGTGGCGGGTTCACCCAGAAAGCAGAAGACATGTATAAATTTAAAGTTCCGCAGCTTTACAACCTGAGCGATGCACCGCATTTCTTTCACGGTAGCAGTAGAGAAACCATCGAAGATGTTGTGGAATACTTTAACGATGCTATCCCGGAGAATGACCGTGTTCCTGCAAGCCAGATTTCTCCAATTTTCCAACCTCTAAACCTTACCGCAGCAGAAAAAGCAGATTTGGTTGCTTTCTTATCAAAATCGCTTAATGATCCAGGACTTGATAGATACGTACCGGAAGTTACCCGCTCTGGAAACTGCTTTCCGAATAATGACCCGTTTTCTCGTCAGGATTTGGGATGTAATTAGTGTTAGTGATTTGGGTTCTTTGACACAATTTTCGTCAATGTCTGAACCATGACCTGCCTGCGGGACCTTGTCAGGCAGGTTCACCTGATTCTCTTGATTTCTGTCGGTCAATTTTCAATTGACCTCTACTTGCCCACTACCCTGTCTAAGAGCCATCAGTTTTTAAACCCCTTACCAACGTTTAGAGACTTTAGTTGTCGCAAAAAGGCGCTTGACGCTATATCGCCCCGAGCCATTTACAATAATCATTAGCAATGCTCCCGCAATAGCAATATTTTTCATGAAAGCAATAGAATTAATTTTCCTCAGTTCGATCGGATCATTCCAGAAAGAATAGACAATAAGGGTTACGGGAATCAGGTACAACAATAAAAGTATAGACCCGAGCCTTGATCTGTACCCAATCAATATCAACACAGCCCCTACAACCAAGGCGAAGATAGCTCCATAAATCAGTAAGTCCTGATGTGCATTAATGCCATATTCAGACATTAAGGCTTTCGTATCTCCTAAAGAAGCCATGGCGTCATAAGCTTCGTAGAAGAAAATAGTTGCAATAAAAATACGTCCGATTAAATCAAGAATATCTTTCATAAGAAACAAGTAAAAAGTAAAAAGGACACCCTTGTAAGCACAACAAACAAGGCTAGGCTATTTAGCCCCTTATCTCAAGAAAACATTGACTGCCTTGGCCACATTTTGTCCATCCAAAGCAGCAGAAATAATGCCACCGGCAAAGCCTGCTCCTTCTCCACAAGGGAAAAAGCCTTCTAAGTCATCGTGCATTAATGATGTAATATTTCTTGGGACTCTAATTGTAGAACTCGTTCTGCTTTCGGTTGCGATCACATTTGCCTCAGCAGTTAGATAACCTTTCATCTTACGGCCAAAGTTCATCATTCCGACCTTGAGCCGATCATATACAGCACTCGGCAGCAATTTGAATAAAGGCGCTGGGAATAAACCTGGGATATATGAACTGGGCGCTAAATTAGCAGAAATTTGGCCATTTACAAAATCTGTCATCCGCAAAGCTGGTGCTTTTTGGCTGCCATCCCCAGCATTGAACATGGTTTGCTCCACAAATTTTTGAAATTCTAACCCGGCGAAAACACCATGATGTGCAAAATCTTTTAAATCTTCTGGCTCTATAGCAACGACAGTCCCAGAGTTGGCATATGCAGAATCGCGGCGAGACATTGACATGCCATTGACCACAATTTCGCCCGGCGCTGTAGCAGCAGGAACAACCAATCCCCCGGGACACATACAAAAAGAAAAAACGCCCCTTTCCTTGACCTGGCATGCCAGTCGATAACTGGCCGCAGGAAGCGCACGCATTCTGGGATTCTGTCGATACTGTACCTCATCCACCAAGGCTTGTGGATGCTCAACCCGAACACCAAGCGCAAAGGATTTTGCCTCCATTCTCACCTTCCGCTGTCTCAACAATTCATATACATCCCTTGCAGAATGTCCTGTCGCCAGAATAACACTATCCGCAAGTAGCTCTTCTTCTTGATTGACAACGATTCCTCTTATTTTATTTTTCTGAATAATGAGATCGGTCATCTTGGTCTCAAATCTTACTTCCCCACCAAATTTGAGGATGGTTTCCCGGATATTGGCCACAATTCCGGGCAATTTATTAGAACCAATATGTGGATGAGCATCAATTAAAATATCTGGATGAGCCCCATGCTCTACAAGGAGCTGTAAAACCTTAGCGATACTTCCTCTTTTATGGGAACGGGTATATAATTTACCGTCAGAGTAAGTCCCTGCACCACCTTCGCCGAAACAATAATTCGAATCTGGATTAACGATTCCGAATTGCTGAATAGCGCGGAGATCCCGTCTTCTCGCCCTCACATCCTTTCCTCTTTCTATAACAATAGGCTTGAGGCCATGTGCTAACAATTCCAAAGCGGCAAACATTCCAGCCGGACCAGCTCCTACAATAATTACGGATTTATGGGCAGTTGTCTGCTTAAGGGCGGTAAGTAAGGCAGGTTCCGAGTTGTATGATTCATCAATATACAATGCGACACGAAGTCTGAAACAAGGGTGCTTCCCCCTAGCATCAATGCTTCGCCTTAGGAGCTTGATGTCTCGAATCCTATTTTTATTTTTCACCCCTGATTTGGCTCTAGCCTTTTGGTGCCAAAACTGTTCATCTTGACTTTCTTGAGGAGTTAATTTTATTTCAATTTCTTTTATCACGTAATAAACCTATATGAGAACAAACCTGTCTGAAAAATTGCTTGCGAAGTTACGAAAAAATAAGCCCAATAAAAAACAGAGATTTGAACAGCTTATAAGTTCAAATCTCTGTTTATGGAAAACCCTGAAATTATTAAGATGTCATGTGGTAATGCATGTCGGAAGCAATACCACACTACATTTAGTCTTTTTGTTTTTCAGAAGCATTATCGGTATCGGATTTTGTAATTTGAATTTCTCTGGAGAGCATATTTTTCTGGGTTGTGTTAAAATCTTCTGGGATAAATAGTCTGATGGAAACATATTCTGAACATTCTCCAGATTTCGTACGAATAGGTTTGCGTTCCATATCCATAGAAACCATACTGGCTTCTCCAACATCTCCCAATAAGTCAATCTTATAACGACCCGCTTCAATGAAATGATTGAGTATGGCATTTGTAGCAGAATACAGCTCAATCTTCGTTTCCACAAGGATTTTATTTCCGGCCCAAGGGACAATTTCATATTCGCCATAAAGGTCTAGATTCAACACTGAAATTTCGTCCACATCAAATTCATCATGGATAATTCGTTCCAGTTGAGCCTGGAGGGCCGTGGAAAGAAGGAGACTCAAAAATAAAAGGAATAAATTTTTCATTAAAATTTGTTTTAAGCAGCAAACATATTTAAAAGACCCACATAAGTATAATATTAGCTATATCAAAAATAAGTCCTGAATATGTTATATGAAGGATATAAACTTAAAAAATTAAGATTCTTATTGTTTATAACAAAATGCCTGAGTCATAAAGATAGCATAAAAATTTTATTATTCGGCAACGAGCCTAAAAAATTAAGGGATGTAATATTTCATATGGAAAATCAACTCATACAAATATTACATCCCTCAGATAACGTGTAGAAATTCGGATTTCTTATAAATCAGTTGTTTTTTTATCTTTACTTGTATGTACGTTTGAGGAAGCTTGGTTAGCCAACCGGATTAACACATCGCTGGGTGCATAAACTTCATAGCTTACATTTTCAGTAAGTTCATGCCCTCTGATTTTTACTTGTTTTTCAAGGCCGGGAGAAAAAACCAGCAAATCCTCGTCCTGCTGTTTAGACTTCAGATTATATCTTCCGGCAGTAATTAATGCCTTCAATGTAGCTTCATTAATATTGTCTACCGAAATGGTCATCTGAATTCTCATAATGCTTTTGTCCCATTCTTTAACTTCCACGTCGCCGTCAAGATCAAATGTGACAATATTATTTCCTTGCAGATTGAGTGATTTTACCACAGTTTTTTCAGCAACTTGACCAGAGGCGATTGATCCTACTAATAAAAACATTAACGTAGTTTGAAATGAAATAAGATTTTTCATGGTCTACCTCCAATTTTTTGGTTATGATATAATATAATATATGGACATTCTTAATAAAATGTTGTTTTTCTTTACAATTTCTGTGACATCAAAAAAGCATTTCTCATTAAAAGAAGCTTTCTTAATAAGGGTTCTAGTAATTCAAGGGGGAGCATATTTGCTCCATCGGATTTTGCCATTTTCGGGTTCGGATGTGTTTCTAAGAACAAACCGTCTACGCCTGCAGCAATACCTGCCATTGCGATAGTTTCGATAAATGCAGGTTGCCCATCTGTGACACCTTTTTTTTGATTTGGACGCTGTAAAGCATGGGTACAATCCAAGATAACATCCACATCGAAACTTTTCATGATCGGAATACTGCGATAATCAACGACTAAATCCTGATATCCGAAGCTCGTTCCACGTTCTGTAAGTATAACATCAGGATTACCTGACGCCCTGATTTTCGTAACGGCATGTTGCATCGCATCCGAATTCATAAATTGTCCCTTTTTGATATTGACAATCTTTCCGGTCTTAGCCGCAGCGACAAGTAAATCAGTCTGTCTACATAGAAAAGCTGGAATCTGTAATATATCCACAAACCGAGCAGCTAGTGTGGCCTCCTCTACGGAATGAATATCCGTGATCGTCGGCACATTAAAATGGTCACCAATATCTCGAAGGATTTCAAGCGCTTTTAAATCCCCGATTCCTGTAAAAGAATCCAGTTTTGTCCGATTGGCTTTCTTATAAGAACCTTTGAAGATATACGGAATTTCTAGCTCAAGGCAAATACGGTGTACTTTTTCGGCAATACCAAAGGCCATTTCTTTTCCTTCTATAGCACAAGGTCCGGCAATGAGGAAAAAATTTGAGGAATTTGGGTGATTAATTTGGTGCAATCGTCTAAGTATCTTTGCTTGCATAAAAACTAAGTAATTATTTCCTGTAGTACTCTTGTAAAGATAACGCAAAGGCGTGCATAAACGTTGACAATATTTTAAAATATTATTCTGAATACATTGAAAAGGATAGATTTTTAAAAAATTATATTCCAACAAAATCGCAAAAAGATTGTTAAAATTCTAAAGCCTCAATTCTATCAAATCTTTTTATACTAAAACTTGAACTTGAAAGAAATATATGTCATCTATAGAAATATGGTAAGATTACGGTGCTACAATCCAAATTTCCCGCTTCGATTTTTACATGTTTTACTATAAAAGACGCAATTTATCAGCCAAAAGTTGGCTGCTGCTGAAACAAAATGGCATTATCTCAACTTTAGCACGACAAATTCCCACAATTCTCCATCGACTGGGTCAGGATATTCCTCCAATATTTTAAAGCCTACACGGCTATGCGCCCTTGAAGAGCGGGTGTTTCGGCTTGCCACCTCGGTGATTAGGAAATCATAATCCGAGCGATAATGTTTTTTAAAAAAAAGATATAATTCATCAAAGATCCCCATTCCTCGGCAGGATTTATCAATGCAAATCTGTCCCATTACGAGAAAGTTTGAATCTTTTAGAGAAACTCCGTCATAATTCAAGCGATCAATACGCTCAAACATCGGGGCAAGGACAGGTGTGTGGGATGCGAAATCCTCAAGCATGGCCAATGCATAGCCAACAACTTTGTCATTTAGCTTTGCAATCACATGTGGTGTTGCAACATTCATGTTCTTTAGTAAAGGAAATGTATGTACAACAGTGACGTAACCCTGCGACTTTGCTTCTGTAGCCGTAATATTTTTTTCAAGATTTCTGGTTTGGAGTTCCAGAATTTGACGAATTTCATCATCGGAACGGCATAGGGTAATTATAGGTGTTGGGGTATCGGGCATTATTTTGCTCTTTTTAGTATTGAATCAATTTTGTAAATCCTCCGAAATGAGTTCACATTGATCCGTAAACAATATATTATCATAATTGATGTCTATATATCTTTGCTGCGTCCTTGTGTAGATACCAAACCTTAGATGAAAAATGCCTTCCAGATCTTTGGGGTCTAGGCTTGCTCGATGCCCCATGATCCCAGACCATTCGAAGGTTGGTGTTTTCGAGCAACTGAATGTTTTGGTATTATACTCCTCGTGCCACATCCTCACCTTGCCCGAATTAGGTTCAATCCCTGTTTTAATATTAAAGACAAAAGTTTGCCACTCGTTTTTATCTATAGGAAAACTATGGAGCGTCAAACCATTATTGTTATTGTGTAAGGAGTCTCTCGCGATTATCTTGAGTTCTAATTGTTCTGAGGATTTAGGCCCCGCATCAATCTCTAATGAAAATGGAGGACAAACTCCTCCCTTGGGATGAAATTGTTCCAACTGGATAATAATAACGTAATTATTATTTCCTGCTGCTGGTTCTGTATCAGGACCAACGAGCAAATCAAACCTGATGTAGAACTCATCCCCAAGCACCAATGGCGCAGGGTCTTTATGTGTTATCGCACAAAGCTCTGTTCTAACTCTTTTGAACTTTTTCGTAAAAGGTTGAGGCTTTACAACAAAATTCATGAAATGATTTCCATTAGCAGAATCCTCAATGAGCGCGGGTCTGTCGTAGAACTTATCGTAAACACTATCCGGATATCTATTTCGATCATGATCCGGTTCTAAAAATATGATTAAACTGGAATCATTATCATTAATCAATTCTCCTCCTTGCGCTCCCCGGTACTCCACTTCTGCTGTCGTAAGATCCTCATATTTGATCTCAACATCTTCAAAGTCTATCTTGTAAAAAAAATCTTTCTTTGGCTTGTACCTATTTTCGTTTTCAATTTCATTACAACAGAATAGCAATGAACTTATAAAAAGTACCCAAAAAGCCTTATACATTTTCATGGAAATAAATAAAAGTTTAAAATTAATATTATTCTTGGCTTGGTGGGGGTCTGTTTTAGTATCAAGTAAAAAAGGCAAAAGTAAACCCTTGCAGATCAATGGTTCACAATAACTAAATATTGAAGTAATTTTTTATAATTATTTTTTCTTATAATCGTTCCAGACACTCTAACGTATCGGGCAGGACTATCCAGATTATTCTCTGCGTGCGCATTTGTACAGGCAGGCCTA
>JAHDGC010000197.1 GCA_020627865.1 Saprospiraceae bacterium
CCCCGACCCGCTGATTACAAATCAGCTGCTCTGGCCAACTGAGCTACATCGGCTGTTTATGTAGGTGATTAACCCTACGACAAATGAAGTGCCAAAATTATTTTATTATTTCAAATTTTCAAACATTCCTTCAATTTTTTTTCAAACATTTTCCTATTTAGATTATTCCCGATAACGATAAGTTTGCTTTGCCTGTTTTCCCCAGTATTCCACCGAGTACCTTTGCTAAAAACGGTTTGCTTCTGGACTGCTTGAAAAATGGTTTTATGATCCTCTCCGGCTATACTCAAAATGCCTTTAATCCTATAAATACGCTGACTTTGTAAAAGCAACAATACCTGCATGAAGTGTCTGAATTTCAGCAAGTCAAAATGCCCGGAAAGGACAAAAGATTGTGAGGTGATATGACCATGCTGGTGGTCATGGTGATCCTGTATCTGGTGGGTTTGCTTTTCAAGTCGGGTAGGGGTGAAGGCATCCTGATCCAGTAATGGTTTGGTATCGACATCCGCTTGAATCGTCGCCATACATGCTGCGTAAGGATTTATTTTTAGTAAGGTATCTTTGATTGTATCCAGTTTTTTATCAGCCAGCAAGTCTATTTTGTTCAAGATAATCGTATCGGCAAAACTGATTTGTTGGGCTGCCTCTTTAGTTTCTTCTAACACGGAGATAGCATTCTTGACGTCCACAAGGCACAATACCGCATCTAAGCGAAAATATTTTTGAAAGGCGGGTTCACTGATGAAAACGGCGGCTACACTAGCGGGATCGGCAATCCCCGTCGTTTCAATCAAAATATGATCGTAGGCATCCCTACGTTTGATGAGTTTGGCTAAAAGTTCAGCCATTTCGGAATTGAGGGTACAGCAAATGCAACCGTTAGACATTTCGAAGATGCCATCTTCTACACCAATTATTAGCTCTTGATCTATACCGATTTCTCCAAACTCATTTTCGATGATGGCAAATCTGGTTGCCGGATTTTGCTCGATAATTTTGTTGAGTAGTGTTGTTTTTCCTGCACCCAAAAATCCCGTTAGAATCGTGACGGGAGTTGGTGTGATGTTTCCCTCTTCTTGCATCTTAAGTTTTATTTTTATCTATTTCCCAGCCATCGGTTTGTTGGATTAGGCCTAAGTTTTTAAAATCCTTCACAAAAGCGAGTACATTGGAAAAACGAGTAAATTCTGCAGGTTCATGACTGGTGGTTATAACAATGCATTTGCAATTTGCACGTTCAGCCGCAGCGACTCCTGTTGGGCTATCTTCAAAGATGAGGCATTCTGAGATCGGCACTTGGATTTGTGCAGCTACCTTCTCGAAAACCTCGGGATTAGGTTTTCCCTTTTCAACATTGCCGGCATGGATAACACTCCGGAAAAAAGGACGAAGGGTAAGGTTGTTCAAGATAAAGTTTGCATTTTCTTCAGGAGCGGCCGTCCCGATACCCATCGGAATTTTTAAGGCGAAAGCATTTTCTAAGAAAGGATGTAGGCCGTCAATCAGTTTTAATTGGGGAAGAAAAATCTCCCTATAAGCGGCTTCTTTTTCGGCAGAAATTTTTATCCGTTCCGCAAGTGTGAAACGATCCCCAAACAAGCCTTCTAGAATTTCTAGATTGACACCGTGTATCCTTTTCCTGACGTCCTCCAGTGTAAGTTCAAGCCCCAATGCTGCGAGCTTTCTTTGCCAAGCACGATGATGGATCATCATGTTGTCTACCATTGTACCATCCATATCGAAGATGATGCCCTTTATGTGCATATGCTGTTAATTTTGAGTGTTAAAATGCCTTATTCTTCACCATCTTCGCATAATCTTTTGCAAAATAAGTCAGGATGACATCAGCCCCTGCCCGATGAATACTCAGCAAAGTTTCTGGCATAGCCTTTTCGTATTCCAACCAACCATTCTGACAAGCTGCAATCAACATCGCACATTCTCCGCTGACATGGTACGCTGCAATAGGCAATTCCGTATTATTTTTCAACAAGTGGATTACGTCCAGATAATTTAATGCCGGTTTTACCATTAACATGTCGGCACCTTCCTCCGCATCAAGTTTTGCCTCAATGAGGGCTTCCCTTTTATTGGCCGGATCCATCTGGTAAGTTTTCTTATCTCCGGATTTGGGAGCGGAATCCAAAGCATCCCTAAAAGGACCATAGAATGCACTGGCATATTTTGCGGTATAGGATAAAATCCCCGTATTGTAGAATCCTCCAATGTCCAACGTTTCTCGCAGTATTTTGACCCTACCATCCATCATGTCTGAAGGGCCGAGCATATCGAATCCGGCTTGTGCCTGCGCAGTAGCCATTCTGGCCAAAATCGGAAGACTTTTATCGTTGATAATTTCACCGTTTTCTACGTAGCCATCATGCCCGTCGCTTGAGTAAGGATCCATAGCAACATCACTAATCAGGCAGCATTCAGGGAAACGTTTTTTGATTGCTGTAGCGGTTTGCAGATAGAAGTTTTTCGGGTCATAACTATATGTAGCCGTTTTGTCCTTTAGTTCTTCAGCTATTGCTGGGAAGAGGATGAAATTGCGAATACCGAGTTTCATGCAAGCCCCGATTTCCCGTAGGATATTATCTTTCGACATTCTGTAGTTGCCGGGGAGTGAATGAATCTCATCTTTTATTTTTTTTCCATCAAAAAGAAACAAGGGATAAACGAGGTTGTCTACGCTGAGGCGGGTTTCCCTCGCCATGCCCCTGATGGCTTCGGAGCGTCTATTTCTTCTAGGTCTTTTTAGCATTTTTCTTCGAATTGTTTTTCTTTTAGCGAAACGATTTAAGTTAAATCAACTATGGATTATAATTGGTTGAATAGGAAATGCACATTTTACTTGTTTTCCTTTTTTCTTTTTCCTTGTTTACGATCTTTCTTTAGAGGAACCGGATCATGTCCATGTCCAGCCCAAGGATGGCATCGTCCGATGCGTTTAATGCCTAACCAAGTACCCTTCAAAACCCCCCATTCCTGAATAGCTTCGATCATATAATGGGAGCAAGTGGGTGTATATCTGCAACTTGGTCCGATGATGGGCGAGATGGCCAATTGATAAAAGCGTATGGGGAGGATGAATAATTTTTTTAGCAAAATAGAATGTTTATAGCGGAATTAAAAAACAACAACATCCCTGAATTCTCCCTTGTGGAACATCAGGTAGCCATTTTTCTTCCCGGGATAATTTACATTAATAATGTTAAGCTGGTCATCGTAAAGATCCATCAAAATTTTGCTACTGATTTCCAAGGATTGCGGAGATTTAATTTTGGGGACTTCAAGGTAGCACCAAACAGCGAGCAAATCTTCGGAGCTTTCCTTTCCAATAAAATTATAAGCAACAGCCTTATCGTCTACTTTTAGATTAAACTGTTTTTGTAAATAAAGGTAAATAAACTTTTCGGCTTCCTTTTTCTCTTTCGGAGTGCAAATATAAAGCTTTTTTGCCCCATTTTCCGCAAGGATTTCTTCCAGATCATCCAAGAAAATATGTACACTAATCTGCAGGGCCTCATCTTCAGGATTATAATCGATCAGGCATTTACTGATGTGAATATCATGATCTTCGGGTGTGGTTTCCGATGGAGGAGTATTCGTTGCAAAAGCATAATTTGATATGCAAAAAATTATGCATAATAGGCGTGCTTTTATCTTTATCATGGATATAATTATTTCAAATTAACGGCGTTGGCATTTTCCTTAATTTAAGCAACTGGATTTAATAATGCAAATGATTTCGGATTATTTTGAGAAATGTTTTTGATCTAAAATCTAGCTGAAAAAAGATGACGTCAAAATGAATGATTTATTGTTTTATTTTGCCTTATCCCAATAGCTGTTCTGTAAACAAAATTACGGAAATTCCGGCAGCAGCTCCCGAAATAAATAAGTTCCATTCTCTTTGCTTGACCTTTCCTAAAGATAACGCTAACCAAGAAGCAAAAAGTATTAGGGCGACAATAAGCAACTGACCCAGTTCGACTCCAATGTTAAAGGCGAGCAGCTGCTTGATGAGCAAATCTTCCATTCCGGGTAAGATAGACGAGCGGAAAAAAGTAGAGAACCCCATGCCATGAATTAGACCAAAAAAGAGGGCAAAGGCATAGTTGATGTTTATTTTTTTATGAAAAAATCCAGTGTCTTCGGCTGTATCTTCTTTCTTGATGACATTATAGATTGCGGTGATAAAGATGGTAACAGGGATAAGTAACTCAATCGTTTTTTGCGGAAAGCGGATAATATCCAGTGCTGCTAATCCCAATGTGAGGGAATGCCCGATGGTGAAGGCGGTGACCAGAATAAGTATTTTTTTCCATTCCGAAATTTTATAAATGGCACAAAGGGCAATGATAAAAATGATATGATCATAGGCCGTGATATCGGAAATATGTTGGAAGCCTAGTTTTAAATAGGTTGAAAATAAGGATTGCATTATAGACCGATTTTATTATACACTCAAAAAATGAACAGATTTATGTTTCAAATATTTCTGGTATGATTGTTTGCAAAGCAGCCTTCGCCTTTTCTTTCATAAACTCCTGACCTGATTCGTTGGGGTGAATACCATCATTAAGGAAGTAAAAGTCTGGCATTTTTGAGCCAAAATCAATAATGGGAAAATTATCTTCTATGGCAAGTTGCTTTAGTTTTTCTCGGAACATATCAATGTGTAGGGCGAGTTTTGTACCTTCTCTGAACAATATGCTTGCATTTGTGGTGTCTGCTTCGTAGGAAGGCGGTGGTATTCCGATGATAGGAATGATGTTTTGATGGCGAGCTTGTCTGATCATGGCCATGATGTTGCTGATGATAAACTGGTCAGGAAGCTTGTGCCATAAATCATTGGTGCCACCCATGATGATGACATGGGTAGGCTGATGCTCCAAAAGCATCTTTTGAAATCTGGATAGCATTCCCGCAGTCGTATCTCCGGAGATGCCACAATTTATAATTTCGATACCGAGATCTTTCTGTAGTAAATCCGTCCAACGATAGGTGAGGTCAATATTGTAGCCTTCCGTCAAGCTGTCTCCCATACAGGCAATTTTGTATTTTTTCATGATCTTTTTTACTAAGTGGTGATTTGTTTTGTGTAAGTATTGTTATGTAACAGCAACTTTTTTTACAATTCTATGTAGCAGGGTAGGGAAAAATCGTTTTAGATAAACGGCATAAGTTTCCTTTCCGCCAATTAAAACTTCAAATTTATTTTTAGCCATTGCGGCAATAATCTGCTTGGCACATGTTTCGGGCGATAAACCTGATCCTGTTGCCTGATCCATCGTATTCTGTTTGCTGCCATTAGCGGTTATGGCATTCCGTGAAATGTTAGTACGAATATATCCCGGACAGACCAATGTTACATTGATGCCGTCATCTTCATGTTCCATCCGCAAGGCATCAAAGAATCCGTGCAAGGCATGTTTTGCACCGCAATATCCGGAGCGAAGCGGAGAGGCAAACTTTCCCATCAAACTGGTAACGACAGCATATTGTCCTGATTGTTGTTTTATGAAAAAAGGAAGTAGGGCTTTACTTAGGGCAACAGTTCCCAGATAATCAATGTCAATTAGTTTTTTGTAAACGGAAAAGTCCGTGTCTGCGATCAATGAGCGTTGGCTGATGCCACCGTTATTAACGAGTACATCAACTTGACCAAAATGACTGATAGCCTGTTGTACTTTGTTGGGCAATTCGTCGTGCTTGGCCAGGTCTAGGGGCAGTACCAGTATTTTTTCGTCAGGTAGATTGCATTGCTTTTTCACGCGTTCCAATTCTGTTGCTCTGCGGGAGGATAAAATGAGTTTTGCTCCCTGCTGGGCAAAGGCATGGCTGAGTGCTTCTCCAATACCGGAAGATGCGCCGGTTATCCATACTGTTTTGTCGGTGTATTTTCTCATAAAGTATCAATTAGATCGTTCTTTATGCAAAATTAAAATAAAAATTGAGATGGTGGTATTGTCATCGAGGAAGATTTGAAAGGTATGGGGTAGGGGGGATTGGAATATTATGAAATTAAGTTTTATTTATTTGATTTTTTTTGATGCTTTGTGTTTAATCTTAACTAGGGTGGGGCCCACCCTAGCAACCACGAGACCGCTCCCCGTTTCCGGGGTCTCATCGTCAAGCCATAAGCTTGACCCTTCTGTTACCGACTTTTCGGTATAGAAATTATCTATAAGGAGTCTTTACTCCCCCATGCATCAAACAACCGGACCGCATTGTTTTTCTACATTACCCAATAAAATTCACCTGCCCATACCCCAATAGCAGTACGACCAGATAACTATAACTATTTCAATTGAAATAATTACCCATAAACCTTTGCTATAATAACTAAATGTGATGATGACCGAAGAAATGATTGAGGTAACTTGCCTAATCCAACAGGGATAGAAGTATACCAACTTCGACATAAGATCTAAATCTCAGGTACCGGTACTGAATTTGAGAAATTCGTGCAGAGAACAATGCATAGATTTATCCACACCCTGTTTTATGCGTGAGCTATATAAATTATTATTTGTGTTGATTTTCCGATACCCCTGTAAAGGTTACATACAAATATAAACATAATAATGCATATTGCAAATATTTTGGGTTTATTTTTGAAATTTTTATTGTTCGTATATTTATATTTTTATTCGCAAAACAGTACACTATAAACCATAGGTAGAAAATGATTCAAGCAAATCCAGCTTTCTCCCGAGTCTTCAGATAAAAAAACATTGCCACAGGTTGTCCCGAAGCAAAGCTGATTTTTATCGACATCAAGCGCATGGCGATATACAATATCATAACAAGATTCTTGCGGAAGCCCTGCTCTAAAATCTTTCCATGTCTTCCCGCCATCATCTGTTCGACAAACACAAAGACTATTCCCAACAGCTGTCCGGATTTCATCACTAATTCCAGGAATAACCCAAGCTTTATTAGGATCATCTTCGGCCACAGCTATCGTAAAGCCGAAATTAGCTGGGCCACCTTTCTGTGTCACATCTGACCATGATTTTGCAGCATCTTGGGAGACAAAAATGCCACAATGATTTTGTTGCCACATCACGGCAGGTTGACTAGGGCAAGTGACGAGTAAATGCGGATCATGTCCTACCGCAACGTTTGGGTCTGGCAAGTAATCTGCCCGAAGTCCCTTATTGCGAGCATGCCAAGTTTTTCCCGCATCCATGCTCTCAAAAACACCCGCAACGGAAATGCCCACAAAAATATGATCGCTGTTTTGAGGATCAACCACAACACTGTGTACGCCAGGATGGTCAAAGCCTCCTCCAAACCAATGCGCTGCCCTGCTGGGGTGGTTCCATAGGGATTCAATGAGTTGAAAACTATCCCCATTATCTTCAGAAAGGAATAGTCCGCCCGGAACAGTACCCAGCCAAAGCCTATTCGGTTTGTCGTGTCCACCATGTTGTAAAGCCCAGATGTATTTCGTAGCAGCCGGGACATCATCCTTGATGGTCAGTCCATCCGGATAAGTAGGGGCTGAAATCTCTTCCCAGTTTTTTCCCCGATCCGTGGAACGGTGAAGTTTACATCCCCAATGGCCATGATCCAAACAAGCCCACCAAGTTCCATTACGTTCATCCGCATAGGCAATGGAAACGGGAATGCCAAGGAAATGGGTTTGTTGATGTTGCCAATCGTTGTCTTCTTTTTCGTAAACAACAAGACCTTTTCGGGTGCCGAGGAGTAGGGTAGTTTTGTTTGCCATACGGGATTGGTTTTATTTTTTGTTGTAAATACCTTGTTTTTCTACTAATAGTAATTGTTTATGATAGGCTTCAACTCTGGCGTTTGCATTGCTGTCTACCAATAAAAGAACGACCATCATCGCAATAGTTGTGATACCGATGGCTCGCCAAATAGGTTTGTCCATAAAAATAATTAACAATGCGGCAACGATGATAATGAGTGGAATGATTTTGAAAACGATAGTCCGGTACTCGTCCATTGTTTTTTCGGCTCGGATTATTTCCGATTGGACAAAAGCTGCGGGATCGCTATTGTATGCTGCTGCAAAGCTTGTAATTCTTGATTTGTTATTAAAATATAATCCAAGCCCGATAGCCAACAATAAAATACCGGCTACCAAGGTCGGGAATATGAATGCTCTCGCGACGTCGGTTTTCCCCAGTTGCCAAAACCCTATGGTTGCCAATACAAACAGGACTCCGAAAAGGATGAAAAATTGGGTTGAAAAAACTTCGGCTTTTGCCCATTCTGTAGCTGTTTTTAATATCTCCATGTCTTAAAGATTTTACTTATCCTGTTAAATGCTGATTGTTGTTTATAGTACTTGGGCTGTAGCCAAACACCTTTTTAAAGGCAAACGAAAAATGCGAGAGGTTCTCGAAACCTACGGAGTGATATACGTCCGTGATCTTCTGTTTCTCAACAGTGAGTTTATGGTGTGCCAGATGCAACCTTTTCTCGGTGAGCCATTTCCCAGGTGTTTGCTTAAATATTTTTTTAAAATCTGACTTAAATGTTGTCAGGCTTCTACCGGTTAAAAAAGCGAATTTTTCCAATGGAAGATTATACATAAAATGCTCCTCCATATATTTTTCAAGGTCTATTTTTCCAAGCTCGGTAAAGGTGCCTAAAATTGAGCTTGCCCTTTTATCTACGGCATCAATGATGGTTAAAACTTCTTGTATTTTGATGGGAACAAGTTCATCTGGAAGGTCATCTTGCATATCAAAGTAAGGCAATAAAGAATCGAAAAAACTTTCCAATAAGGTATGCGATTTTATAGGCCTTTGCTTCGAAATGTTGTCTGACCAAGTTTCTAATATGGAACGATTTAGATAAAACTCGCGTAGTTGTTCTTCTGGAAGAAACATCGACACACATTTGAATGGCTTTCCACCTACAGGTATTTTTACACTCCGAGATAATTGATTTTTGGGTACCAAAATAGTATCGCCTGCGACAACAGTCAATGTATTTTTTCCATAAGACAAGGTCAGTTCACCCGAATAAATATAGGCTACAATATGGTGGGACGAGAAATATTCCCAAGTGTAGGCTTTGTCTATCGTACAGGTTATAAAAACCTTGCCTTTAGTCGTATTTGGAAGCTCCATCTAGCAAAGATATTAATAATTTGCAAAATGACTTTATGATCAACTTAACCATTTAACGCCATTTCTAGTGTCTGCAAAATTGAAAAATTATTGATAAGAAAATTCTGCAAATCAACTAATTCTGCAAACCTGCCTGACAAGTTCACGCAGACAGGTTCAGCTTCAGACTTTTACGGAATTGACTACCACTAAAGGAATATTGTCTCCTAGTTTTTCCTGTACTCCCATTTATTTATAATTCAAATTTTTTCCCTGTTTGCTCCTCTGAAACCGTCCATAATTTTGTCGCAATTGCCTTGTCTAAAACAAATGGTTCTAATTTACATTCGCCAACTGGACCGCCCCAATTCATTCTTCCCGTAGGTCCATGATAGGCCTTTTGATCTAGATTACCCTCTGTAGCACACATGACTTCTGGATAGGCCCCTTTTTCCGCCGATTGCACCATTGGTGAGTTTGACAGAATAGACCACACAATCCTAGTCATTAAAGGGGTATCTTTATTGATCAATGATGTTTTAGAAGCACCTGGATGGCAAACATAAACTGCCACATTCCTATTGGCTGCTTTTATTCGATCTTGTAATTCATAGGCAAACATCATCTGCGCCAATTTACTATGGGAATAGGTATGGTTAGGATGATAATTCTTGTCAAAATTCATATCTTCAAACTGTATGGTCTTCAATCCCATTTTATATCCTTCACTGGCAACAACTACAATTCTTCCTCCCGTTTGTTCCACTTTGTCAAATAATAGATTAACCAATAAAAAATGCCCATAATGATTAATGCCCAATTGGCTTTCAAAACCATCAGGCGTAAATACTTGCTTTGCCACTTGTGCAACAGCAGCATTACAAATCAATGCATCAATTTGGGATACCTTTTTAATGACTTCTTTCGCGGCATTACGTACGGAAGAAAGCTCCGCCAAATCCATTTTAATAAAGGAAACTTTGACATTTGCCCCAAATTGTGCTTTAAGGTCATCTATTGCTTTATTGGATTTTGTTTCATTTCGATTGAGCATGACCACCGCTGCATCTTTACCCAAAAGTATCTTGGTCGCTTCAAAACCGGCACCTGTATTGGCTCCTGTTATGAGGTAGGTTTTACCATTTAAATTTCCTAATCTTTCTGGAGTCCA
>JAHDGC010000198.1 GCA_020627865.1 Saprospiraceae bacterium
ATGAGCAATCACCAGGACAAAGTTAGGTTATACTTTGGAGGAACCTTAATAATGTATCATCTTTTTTTAAAGCAAAAATTTAAGTTTTATAAGCAATTTTTTGACTAAAGCTTGTATTTTGCGGCTTTTTAGAAATGTAGCGCGTCGTAGTGCTTGCGGCGTTTTTGTAATTTTAAGATTTACATAAAAACGAAAAAATGAAAATATTAATCATCGGTGGAGGAAATATGGGATTGACTTATGCGCAGAGTTTCTTAAGGTCGCATATTGCGAGCAAGGAAGATATGATGATTCTGGAGAAATCCGTAGAAAAGGCAACCATATTGGCTAAAAAAGATATTGGGACTGTTTATGGAGAACCAGAGCAATGTATTCCGAAGGCTGATCTTATTATTTTTGCAGTAAAACCGCAAGATACACAGTCGCTTTTTTCGGGTATAAAATCGCATATTCATCCACAACAAGTATTTTTATCCATCATGGCTGGAGTCAAGATTGAAAGTATGACAACAGCACTGGGCGTTCGGAAAATTATCCGAGCGATGCCTAATTTGCCCGCACAAATCGGGATGGGCATGACGGCTTATACCTCTACGGACGAGGTGACTAGAATAGAATTAGTGATGGTGCAAAATTTATTGAATACGACGGGGAAGGCTATTTATGTAGAAAAGGAATCGGCGATAGATGCAGCAACTGCCATCTCAGGAAGCGGGCCGGCTTATGTTTTTTATTTCATGGATGCTATGATGAAAGCTGCAAGGGAAATGGGCTTCTCCGAGTCGGAAGCAGAACTTTTGGTGAGCCAAACTTTCCGTGGTGCGGCAGATTTGTACCGGAAGAGTAATTTTTCTTGCGAGGAATGGATCAGCAAGGTTGCTTCAAGAGGGGGGACGACAGAAGCGGCATTAAAATCCTTTCGGTCAACTTCCCTGTATGATGATATTATCGCTGGAGCGAATGCGGCTTTGGACAGGGCAATAGAATTGGGTAAGGACTAGTATCTACTTTTACGTATTTGGGCAGGAGAGGTGTAACATTTTTATTATCTTGTGGGATAAACTAAAGCAAAACCCCCCAATTTAATGCGTCTTTATTCACTAATCGGTTTGTTCTTTTGCTTCCATTATTTTGTTGCCGCCCAGCAAAAGGATTCTTTGGCCATACTTGAGTTGTACAACAAAGGCAAGGAGGCCTACCAGGCAGATGATTATGAAAATGCTCAGATTTTCTGGGAGCAAGAATTGAACTTGAAGAAAGGATTTTATAAGGAAAATCATCCGGAGATTGCGCGGACATATCATAATATTGGCTCCGCCTTTTATTATCAGAACTTATTGAAACGAGGTAAAACTTATTATGAGCGGGCATTGGATGTCCTACTTGATCTTTTGAGAAAGGGTATAATGGATGATAGCAAAATGTTATCCTTATTGATTAAAACTTACAAACAATTAACCTTAATAGAAACGAAGTTGGGGGATTATGATAAGGCTATTTTACTTTATGAAAATTGTAAAAACAATTTAAAAATTGAAGCAGCAGATATTCCAGATATTTTGGTCTATAAAGCACAGGCCTTGGAAGAAAAAGGTGGCCTTTTTATTGATAAAGCGATTGAGGATTATAAAGAAGCGATTGAGATATTCAAAACACAAAAAGCAATTGAGGATGTCGGGACAACTTTAAATGATTTGGGCAATGCCTATAATTTGAAAAGGTTGTATCTCGCAGCTCATGAAGCCTATCTGGCATCTTATGATGTATTGTATAATGATGTCGGGGTATTGTCGGAAGATATTTTTAAAGTAACGAATAATTTAGGGGCTTCTTTTATTAAGATTAAGGATTACGGAAATGCAGAAAAATATTTGAATGATGCCATTGGTTTAGCCGAAAATTTATATAAAGATAATCTAGGATATTATAGGTTTAGTTCTCCATATCATAATCTGGGGGATCTCTATGTTGTCAAGGGAGAAGATGAAAAAGCATTACAAAATTATGAAAAAGCACTTGGTTTTTTAATCCGGGATTTTGAAAAAATCAAGACGGATTTCCCTTTACAAAATATTCATAATGAAATTTTCAAGGGGCCGAAAACGAGAGCTTTAATAGCTTTGGCTTCTAGGGCAAAATGTTTGTTTAAGTTGAACCAAAAACAAGCAGCACTCGATACCTATAGTTTTATTGATAAGGTCGTTTTTAAATTGCGTGAAGACTTGAGTACGGAATCAAGTAACTTGCACTGGATCGAAGAAACTAGGGTGATGTATGAAGATGCAGCACACCTGGCTGTTGCATTAAACCAACCAGAAAAGGCATTTGAATTTATTGAAAAAAGCAAATCTGTTTTATTATTTGAAAATCTCTTGCGGGCAGAAAAAATCCAGCTGGATAATTTGTCTGTTGGCCAGAAAGCACACCGGGATAGTTTGTTGGAAAAAATTCAGTTAACAGAAAATAAAGTTAGTGTTGCAGAACAAGATGTTTCCGGAAAGCTTGCCGTTCATAAAAATGAAAAACTGATGCTCAAGAAGGAGTTGGCAGCTTTTGACGAAAAGTATTTTGGGACTTCTAATTTTGAATTTGATTTTAGGGAGAATGCACTCGAAGATTTTAAGCGATATTTGGCTGGAGAAAACCGTACGGCAATAGAGTTTTTTGGGGATGTTGACAATTTGTTGGTTGCTGTAATTGATGGAAAATCGATTCGTTTTCATTCCTATCCCAAAAATGAAAATCGTGCAGGAAATTTAAAAAACTGGATTGCGAATGTCTCCAATCCTCCAAGTTCTAGTACTGAAATTAAGCATTCAAATGAATTGGCCGCCGCTATTTATCAGGATTTGTTAGCGCCACTTGAATTGCCTGGAGGGGAAAGACTTTTGATTATTCCCGATGGTATTTTACAATTTGTACCCTTTGAAGCTTTGCTTTGTACCGCTGATTTTGAAGGAAAACCTCTAGCGGAATTGCCTTATTTATTGCATAGAAACCCGATTGGATATGCTTATTCTGCGAGTGTGCAATTACAATTGTTGCAACAAAGAAAGGTGCCTTCTGGGAAGAGCTTGGTTATTGCTTTAAAGCAATTTAAAGATTTGCCAGACTTGAATTCTGATGAGGCAGATGTTGTAAGTAATTTGTTGAGAAGTGATGTGCTCAAAGAGCATGAGGCAACCGCTTCGGCTTTCCTACACCAAGTGGCTGATTATGATTTGCTACATCTTTCTACCCATGCCGATGCTTCAAGTACGATGCAGCCTTGGATTGCTTTCAGGGATCGAAAACTGAATCTCTTCGAATTGTATAACCTCAATCTTAATGCTCGACTGGTAACCCTGAGTGCTTGCGAGACCGCAAAAGGGGAACTCGTGAAGGGAGAAGGGGTGTTAAGTCTTGCACGAGGGTTTAGTTTTGCCGGTGTACCACAGGTTATTACATCATTATGGAAAGTGAACGAACAAAGTACGACGGATATCATGACAAGTTTTTATGGTTTTATCCAACAAGGTTTGCCCGTGTCTGAGGCCTTGGCGGAGGCCAAGAAGGAATACTTAGCAACGAATAGTTTGAGCAAGGCCGCTCCGTATCATTGGGCGGCATTTACAGCATTGGGGCATGATAGTTATGTGGTTGACTCCGGTCGCAATTGGTGGTGGATTGGAGCGTTGTTAATATTATTCCTTGGATTGTTTTTGTTTTTTAAACAGTAGTTAATGTTTTATAAATGTTCTGCCAGAAAAATTATCAACCTTAATATAATAAGTTCCGGAGGGAAGATTTGTGATTTCGATTTTTACTACATCAGATGTGAGTTTGCCATTTAAAACCGATTGGCCATTTGCGTTGAGGATAGTGTATTCGTTGTGTTTTGTAAATATATTGTTGTAGAGAATGAAGTCTCTAGCAGGATTGGGATAAACAGGGTACGTCGTTTCTTCTTCGTTAACTTGGTCAACACTTACAACTGGACGCACCCGAAATCGGATAATCTTAAAATTAGCTAAGCCCGAATCATCCTGTACCTTGAAAACAAGCTGGTAGGGCTGCTCTCTTATATATGATTCATGAGTATGCCAGTCAAATGTAGCCTGTATGTTATTGTCACTTGGTTCATTTACGGTAAATGTTATATTCCCTAATGGCGTTTCGTACAATTCTGATGAGGAGGAAAGCGTTAAGATTTGTTGGGGAGTAGCACCATTCGCGAAAATCTGAAAGTTAACATCTTCGTTAGGTGTCATATTGTAAATGGTATTATCATTTCCAAAATTATCCGTAGAAATCATCGGCAAAGGATTTCCTTCCGGCATGACCAAAATTTGCATGTCTCGCAAGACCGAACCAAGCAATTCCCCATTCCGAAAAGATTTAACCTTTATGGCAATATTATATTCTCCTGCTAATTGTGGTGCATTCCAAACCAGTAAGCCAGTATCTTCATTAAATGTTAATGTATTGTTATTTTCGGGTTCTATTTCCGTCAATTCAAAATAATTAGGAACCTCCATGTCATTGGCTTCTAAGGGAACAGCTAGTTCATAAGCAATACTGTCTCCATCCGGATCATAAGCGTTAGGCGTATGCAAAAACGGAGTGCCCAAAAAAGCAATGTCAATGGGAGCCTGCAACAAGACAGGAGAATGGTCTATTTCCTCCGATAATGTGAATTGCGTTTCGATATAAAAAACAACATTATCCGATAAGGGAGGGTTGACATTTAGGATCCCATGGTTTCTATTCGGATCTGTCATCGAAAGGATATAGTTTCCGAACTCTGCATAAGTGTGCTGTCCTGTATAAATATTTCGCTTTTGGTCATGTGGCAAAATCTCGCCATCGCCATTCGAGCGGTCAATATATTCACAAAGCCCGTCTCCCCAACATATTTGGAGGCTATCCCGATCAGCAGCAGCACTACTGGTCTTCGTGTAGGTGATGATCTGTGCTTCAATGGTGTAACTATCCATTTGGGTATAAATGATTTCTCCGGCTCGGTTATGTGTTGCGAATAGATGGGTTTGGGTGAATATTGTTATGATTAAGCTTGTTACAAGATAAATATTTTTCATTTTTTCGATATTTTTGTTTAGACAAACTTCTGTCACTAAAACAAGATAGCAACTATTTTGAGGAATTACTAATGCCGTGTAATATAATTTTACTTCAGTTTTTCTTCCGAAAGAAAAATATTACCAAAAAACCTAAAAGTAAGGCCGGAACAATAGGGTCAAAACCGAGGAACCATTGCTTAGGAAGCCAGCCTATAAAAATACCAATAACCAATAATTCTCCTAAAATAATAGACCATGCACAAGCCTTGGGATTAACTTTAGGGTCATGCAAAATAGCAAGGGTAGTAGGGAATAAAACCGCCAATCCTGTGAAGGCCATTTTGGCAATAACGAAGATGCTGTCAAAAGGTTGGTAAGCGATGGCAAGGCCAATGAATGCAAAAATTATAACAAAGTATTTGCCAATTTTAACTTGCTTGTCTAAGCTGGCTTTTTTATCAAAAATAGGCAGGTAAATATCGCGGGTCGTAATGGTGCTGAGGGCGAGTAATTGTGAATCTAAGGTAGACATAAAGGCGGCCAAAGCTCCTGTCATGACCAGCGTGGCGAGCCATTCCGGACTATGTGCTAACAACATTTTGGGAAGAATCTGGTCAGCAGCTTTTCCTTCAAGGCCTGGAAAAGTGAGGTGTCCCCAAACACCAATCATAACCGGAAGGATAAATAAAAACATGGGGATGATGGCATAGAGTAGGGTTGCTGTTTTGAACCCTGCCAATGAACGAGAAATGAAAAATCGCATGAAAAGTTGTGGAAACATCGGGACACAAGCGATCCATAAAATGCAAAGGCTGAACCATTTTTGTGGGGTAAAGTATTGATGGCCTCCCTGTCTGCTGAATAAGTCCGGTTGTAGGGCAAAAGCTTTTTCGTTTGCGGTCGTGATGCCACCCAAATCATTGCCGATAACGACTACAGCCATCAGCATGAGTGTGACCATGAGTACACCTTGTTTGACATCGGTGTTGGCAACGGAACGCATGCCGCCAATGAAAACGTAGATGATGATGAAAATGGTTAACAATGTAGCTCCGGCAAAGTAGGGGATTTGTCCGCCCGTGAGATTTTCTAAAATGTATCCGGCTCCAATGGGCTGCAAGGCCAAATAGGGAAACGTGAATAGGAGCATGACGGCCATGTAGCAGTTGCGGAGTAATTTGTCCTTACCCAAATCACCAATCATTTCGACAGGGGTAATGTATCCGCGCTCCTTCCCTAGCTGCCAAGCCTTGTTGCCGATAAGGTAAAAGGACAGGGCGGCGAAGGCTGTACCAAATCCCATCATGGCATAATAGCTGTATCCGATGCGATAGCCTTCTCCAGCAAACCCGAGAAAAAAGAAGGCACTGAAATTAGTGGCGATGAGTGTGAAAAAAAGGGTGAAGGTGCCGACACCTCGATTGGCTAAAAAATAACTCTCAGGCGTACTTTCTTCCTTGCTCGCCCCGATGAGGCTAGATAAAAAAGTGAGGGCAAGATAACCGATGAGGATGATGTAGACCATAGTTTGTTTGTGGATTAGTAATTGGTGGGTAGTTGCCTTCATTGAAATAATATTTCAACTATGAAGAGGGCGTCTGATATCTGTTGGTCGATTAGTGACTGGGAACCACCTGTAAATGTTTGCTCCCATAATACAGTGTTCCTCCCTACGAAAAGGCATCTGACCTCTGGTTTGGATAATCACTACCTGACCAATCATATCTCATCAAGAACCCCAATATTTCTTCGAAAACACCCAAATCGCTAGCACCAAAAGGATTTGTAGAAAGATAAAATAAAAAAGCCAAGAGGGAAGGCCGAGCCATCCTAGGTTCGTGTCATTTGACCACAAAGGGAAATCCATTGCCAATAGAAAAATAAAAGAAAAAGTGAACACCCAAAAATATTGTCTTTTCATATGATTGATCTTTGTGAAATCGTAATCAAAAATAATAAAATCCTTATGTTTGCGTCTAATATTTTCAAAAAAGGTAAAAGTTTTATGCAAAGCAATTGTTTTTATATAAAAATTAGTATTTTTATAATGCTAAATCTACACATATGAATACCATCATAACCAAGTCAACGTCTTTAGAAGCACATTTTGAGGAATTCCGGCAGAATGTGATTGGGAACAACTTGAGAATCAGCACACCATACGGAGAGAAACCTCTGGTATATGCAGATTGGACGGCTAGTGGCCGACTTTATGGCCCCATAGAAAACAAGTTGACCAATTTTTTTGGTCCTTGTGTGGCCAACACCCATACAGAAACTAATTTCACAGGTACCACGATGACGATTGCCTACGATGAAGCCAAGGCGATCATTAAGGAACACGTAAATGCCGACTCTAAAGGAGACGTTTTGCTAATGGTCGGTTCTGGGATGACGGGAGCGATTAATAAATTGCAACGTATCCTCGGATTGAAGTTGCACGAAAAATTGAAATCTTATGCTGATATTCCAGCGAAACTTCGCCCGGTAGTTTTCGTGACGCATCGGGAACATCATTCGAATGAGATTTCTTGGCGAGAGACGATCGCCGATGTGGAATATATTCCGACCAAGGATGGAGAAATTTGTTTGGATAGTTTTGAAGAAAAATTAAAATCCTTACCAGAAAATCGAATTAAGATCGCCGCGGTTTGTGCTTGTTCTAATGTTACCGGCATTCAAATTCCTTATCATGAAATTGCCCGGCTGATGCATCGCAATGGTGGCTATTGCTTCGTGGATTTTGCAGCTTCAGCGCCATACATTTCCATTGATATGCATCCGGAAGATCCAGATATGCGTTTGGACGCCATTTACTTTTCCATGCATAAATTTTTAGGAGGGCCAGCAACACCCGGCGTGCTGATTTTTAATAAAAAATTGTATAAAAATGAAGTGCCAGATGAACCGGGTGGCGGGACAGTGAAATGGGTGAACCCTTGGCATGAACAACGCTATTATGATCGTTACACGGTGTCCGGAATTGAGATGCGGGAAGATGGCGGAACGCCTGCTTTTATGCAAACGATTAAGGCCGCCTTGTGTGTGCGACTGAAAGACGAGATGGGTGTAAGTAAAATGTTGGAACGGGAAGAAGAAATTATCCATAATATTTTCCCACGTTTGAAAAGTATAGAAGGCCTGAGTTTTCTGGAGGCAGAAAAAGATGAGCGATTGGCGATATTTTCCTTTTATTTAAGTGAACATCCGCAGGATTATAATTTGGTAGTGAAACTGCTCAATGATCGTTTTGGTATTCAGGTAAGGGGTGGTTGCGCCTGTGCGGGGCCATACGGGCACTGTTTGTTAAATATAGAGATAGAGACTTCTCGGACGATCACCACGGAGATAGATCAGGATAACCTTTCCTCGAAGCCAGGTTGGGTAAGATTATCTTTACATCCCATGACAACGGATCAAGAAATTGATTACATGGTTGCTGCGTTGGAGGAACTCGTTGCCAATTTCTCGGAATGGAAAAAGGACTACGCTCGGATTCCAGAAACCAGTGACTACAGGCATCGTTATGCGGATGATTCCAAGACACAAAAGCAGCGGGTGAAAGAGTGGTTGATGAATGGTTAAGTCGATATAAATATGCTTCATAACAAGGATAATACAATTGCAATTTGTGGAGCGGGTATTGCTGGAGTAGCTACGGCCTATTACTTGTCAAAATATAGTAATGCTAAAATTGTCTTAATTGATAAGCACCAACCCTTATCATTCACAACCAGTAAGTCAGGCGAGAATTTCAGGGATTTCTGGCCACAGCCATGTATGAGAGCGCTTTCCTCAGAGAGTATCCGATTGATGAAGGAGTTGAAACATGAGTATGGAGAGGATGCTTTTAGGATGTCGTTTTCAGGGTATAATTTTATTTCTCATAATGAAGCAGTACCTATTTTTTCTACGCAAGTTGATGAAGCTACAGGAAAGTTTTTTGAAGAAATCTCGGATGCCGATATAATCAGTCAAAAATATCCATACCTGAACGAAAAAGTGAAGCGAATAGTCTCCATTAAAAATGCTGGTGCTATTGATGTATACGGGATGGGAAGTTTAATGCTCAAAGCAGCAAAAATGAAGGGGATGCAGGAGGCCAAGGGTGAAATTACTAACATTATAAAAACGACTTCAAAGTACGATGTCGTACTGGATGCAACCAAAAAGATAAGTGTCGATAAAATAGTAATTGCGGCAGGGCCTTTTATGAACTATATTGCCAATATGCTAGGGCTAACATTTCCGATTGAGAATATCCTTCAACAAAAATTTATCATTCCCGATCCGAATAAGATTATTCCGAGAGACATGCCCTTTACCATTTATGCTGATGAACAATACCTAGATTGGTCGGAAGAGGAAGCTGCTTTTTTCAAGCAGGATGAAAGTTACAAATGGTTACTGGATAAATTTCCGGGAGGGTTACATATTAAGCCGGAGGGCCAAGGCATCAAATTGGGTTGGGCATTTAATAGGGTGGATGAAACACCGAAGTGGAAAATTACACTGTCTGATTATTTTCCTCAAATTGTTTTAAAAGGAGCAAGTCGGTTTATGTCTCGACTGATAGAATACGAAAAAAATATACCCACGCCTGTCATCCAATATGCAGGATACTATACCCGTACGAAGGAGAATTGGCCACTGATTGGCCCAACGAAAGATTCAAATGTATTTGTAATCGGTGCACTTTCCGGTTTTGGAACCATGACTGCCTGTGCTGCCGGACAGCTTTGTGTTCAATACATCTTAAATAAAAATGAGTTACCGGATTATGCACCGTATTTTCATCCCAATCGTTATCAGAATAGCGCTATCCTTCGCGAAATTCGTAAGAACAAAAACGATGGGCAATTATAAAAAAGTGAATGAAATGATGTGGCTAATGGTTAGCGTTCTATTTTTTTTATATTTTCCAACAATATGGTTGCTTTTTCGCCGTAAGGAGAGTCCGAAAAGGTGTTCACAATCCCTAAGGCCTTTTTCGTTTGCGCAATGTCTGCCATTTTCAAATAAGTAAGTGCCTTGTACCAGTTTGTCTTGTCTTCATATAGCGGATGCTTAATCGCAGAAAATTTGGCAATAGCCTCCTCGTATTTTTCACTCTCCAATGCACAGATACCACTCACTAATTTTAGCTCCGTATTGTCGGGATGCTCGTTGAGGTATTCATCAACTAAAGGCATC
>JAHDGC010000199.1 GCA_020627865.1 Saprospiraceae bacterium
TTATTATTTTTATCTCTAAAAGTGGGGATACTGCCGAAGTGAAATTATTATTACAACTGCTGGATGGGAGAGGGAATTTGTTGATCGGTATTTGTGCGAATAAAGATTCATTTCTGGCCAAACAATCTGATTTTCTCCTTTATACACCTGTTCCGGAAGAGGCAGATCCCAATAACTTGGCTCCAACATCAAGTACGACTGCACAATTGGTAATGGGCGATGCTCTAGCAACGGCATTGCTCGCGCTTCGGGGGTTTTCGCCGGATGATTTTGCACAGTTCCATCCGGGCGGAATGCTAGGGAAGCACCTTTACTTAAGGGTGAAAAATATCTTTTCCCAGAATGAAAAACCAAGGGTAAGTCCTGATGATAATTTACAAACGATCATTATCGAGATGACTTCTAAAAGGCTTGGCGTTGCTGTAGTTTGTGATGATGCTGATTTCGTTAAAGGGGTGATTACGGATGGCGACTTGAGAAGGATGCTGGAAAAGTCTACGGATATTGTGGGGATAAAAGCCCGTGATATTATGAGTATACAGCCGAAACTTATTGAAGTGGATGCTTTGGCTGTTAAGGCCTTAAATATCATGAAGACCAATAGTATCTCTCAATTGATCGTTGTAGACAATATGAAGTATATGGGCGTTATTCATATACATGATTTGGTTCGGGAAGGTTTAGTTTAAATAGATTGTTTTATGTTGAAATGTAGCGGTAGGACTTCTTTTATATATACTTTTATCGTAACTTCTTGTCTATTTATCGTAGCGGCCTGTTCTAAAGGTAGACCCGTTACCATTACCCCTGCATTTTACCATTGGAAGACAGCCTTACAGCTTGATGAAGCTACGCAAGGATACTTGGAGGCACTGGCGGTGGAGAAACTTTACGTTAAGTTTTTCGATGTAGATAAAAAAGATGCAACAGCCGATCATGAAGCATTGGCAACGCTTTCTGTGTCAGGCAATATACCAGAATATTTGGAAATTATCCCTTGTGTTTTTATTACCAATAGAAGTTTGAAAGATGTCGATGCGGCGGATTTACAGATACTGGGGGAGCGCATTGCAAAAAAAATAAAAGCAATTGCAACAAAAGTTACACGGAAGTCATTTGGAGAGGTGCAGTTGGATTGTGATTGGACTGGAAGTACAAAAGGAGCTTATTTTGAACTTTTGAAAATTATAAAAGGAGAATTGGGTGATGAAATATTAATTTCTACAACAATAAGATTGCATCAGGTAAAGTACCCGGAAAAGACTGGGGTGCCACCTGCTGATAAAGGGATGTTGATGTATTATAATATGGGTGACGTAGAATTGGAGGCGTCTGAAAATAGTGTGTTGGATAATACCATTGGGCAGCAATACCTTGATCGATTAGGCGGTTATCCTTTGTCACTTGATATGGCTTTGCCCTTGTTTTCCTGGGGTGTCGTTTTTCGGGATGGTAACTTTGTGAAGTTGATCAATAATTTAGCGGGAAACGATTTAGATACTGTTTCTTTTGTGAGAGAAAAACAATATTTTTACAAAGCCTTGAGAGATACTTATGTGCGTGGTGCATTCATTTATGAAGTGGATATTATCCGAGTTGAAAGTGTTGAAGAAGAAACATTATTGTGCAAAATTATTGCAAGATGACCGGAAGTCGTCTGATGTAATCGTGTCGTTTTATCATTTGGAAAAAGAAATTATGGCAAAGTATACGCCAGCGTTTTTGAGGGAAGTTTGTGAGCATTTTAAGAAATAGATTTTACTTGTCAAAGCTGCTTTAGCTTCAAGCTAACCAGTAGGTTTGAATGAAAATTTTTACTTGTTTCCTATGGGGAAAAAACATTTTATTTTTAGTATAAAAATTATAGCTGTCCTGATTTTGGGGGTATTGCTTCCCTGCAAAATTTCATGGAGTTGCGGGCCGGTTATTGTCGATGAAAGAACCTATAGTCTGCTGGATACGGCACTCTACAATCATGCCTCTCCGCTTTCTCCTTTCTTATTCAATTTTGAAAGTTATTACAAACAATATAAAAAATCCGTTACCAAACAAGTAAATACGAATCTGGATGAGTGGCGGGAGCGCTTTTGTAATCTGGTGCCCAAGAAAGATATACATGAGGTGATCTATAAAGCTACTTTGGAACAGATGAAAAAAATTCGACGAGCGGTAGCCCATAAGGGAGCTAGTTTGCCGTTGGGGTTTGAGCGCAACAGGTTCGCACTTTATTTGCGGGAAACAAAATGCTTGGAAACGGCAGATTATCTGGTTTTTGCTAAACGTTGTGAACCTTATGTTATCAAGAGAGGGAATTCTTGGGAGTTGACAGAGAAAAATATTCAAGCCATGACAGATTTAATAGAGGAAGGCTTGGAGATGTTTGAGGAATTTAAATCGCATTACATCCGACTACGTATTGTTTATCAGTTGGTGCGCTTGGCACATTATTCCGAAAATTATGAACGGGTTTTGAAACTCCATGATTTACTGTTGCCCAAAATAGATCCGGATCCTTCTATTATGGATTATTGGATATTGGGACATAAAGCCGGGGCATTACAGCATCTTGATCGTAATGCAGAATCGGCTTACCTGTTTAGTAAAATATTTCGCGAGTGTCCAGAGAAGCGGAGGTCGGCTTATCTGAGTTTTAAAATTACGACAACTGAAGAGTGGGAAGATTGTTATCGACTTTGCGAGAATAATATTGAACGGGCAAGTTTATATGCAATGCGGGCACATGCAGAAAATGGGAAAGCAGTGGCGGAGATGGAGAAAATTTATGCACTTGATCCCCATTCGGAAGAACTGGAAACCTTACTTTGCAAAGAAATTGTAGAATTGCAAAAAGATTTCCTAGGGGCATCTTTCAATCCACGTCCGCATAAGCCTCGAAAAAATGCAGCAAAATATTTGATTGACCTCAAGGCAATGGTGGCTCGTTTTGTCGAAGAAAAAGAAGTTATTCATTTGCCGATCTGGATGGTGACAGATGCCTTTTTGGAATTACTTTCCGGAGATTATTATGCAGCAGAAAAATCATTGGATGAAGCCCGAAAGTTTGTCAAGGATGAAGCTTTGTTAGAACAATTAGAGGTAATAGGAGTGGCTTTGAAAATTGAACAATTGGAAGATTTGGATCATGAAGACGAGGAAGAGATTGGCCGCTACATGCGGGAAGATGCTTTTAAACATCGGAAAGATTTTAATGATTTTCTTTTTGATAAATTGTCGGCGGTATACGCAGCATCTGGACAGAAAGGGAAAGCTTTTTTGGCACAGCATGGTATGGAAAAAAAGTTTTTCAATCCGGATATGGATCGGTTGGATATGTTGTTGGAAGTAGCTAGTAAGAACGATTTGAATAGGTTGGAAAAAAGACTGTTGGAAATACAGCATAAAGGAGATGTTCGTAGCCTATTACTGGAAATGAAGGGGGCTTTGTTTCTTGCAGAACGACAACCCGAGGCAGCCCTTAAAGTTTGGAACCAGATACTGCCGACCCAAAGACAACAGTTTAATTTTGATCCATATTATGATGGTATCAATGATTGTGTGCATTGCAAACCGGCGAGCGATACCTTGATTTACACACGTGCTGATCTTGTTGAGGAAATGTTGCAGTTAGAATTTGATAGTCGGGCTGATCTAAATATTGGAGCAAAGTATTTTTATAAACTAGGTCTAGCGTGGTATAATATTAGCTACTACGGCAATGCATGGCAAGTTCTTGATTTTTATCGAAGCGGCTCGAACTGGGGACGAGATCGTTGGAATAAAAGAGGCGATGATGTTTATTACCATTGGGAGGCACCGGATGGCAATCGGGAATTTAAAAACCTCATTGAGGCTGCTGATCTCTTCGAGAAAGCACGGCTGTTGGCACGGAGTCCGGAGTTGGCGGCAAGAGCTACTTTCATGGGGGCAAAGTGTGAACATATCACTTATTTTAATAGTGATGATTGTACGTATGTCTATAATCGGAAAAGGATGCCGAGGATTCCGGATTCGTATCAGAGTCATTTTGAGATTTTGCACCGAGAGTATCGGGATACGAAGTTTTATACACGGGTGATTAAGGAGTGTAAGTATTTTAATGCGTTTGTGAAGCGGTCGTTGGATTAGATTCTAGACCGTTCGCTGATGCTCACTTTTAGATCGCTTCGCTGTTAGATGTTAGACCGTTCGCTGGCGCTCACTGTTAGACCGGCTTCGCCTGTTAGATCGCTTCGCTTTTAGACGCCAACGTGGGCTTCTTGGGAGATACGAATCACAAATACATTAATCACTGCACAACTATTCTACTAAAATTCGTGACATTATTGTATTTTTGGCGTAAGAATAATAGAGTGATGTTGGCAAGAGATGCAGGTTTATAAAAAATAAAGGTTGTTTAATGATTTTTGCAAAAAACAAGTTTTCCAGATAGTTTTCGAACTTATGAGTTCCATAGGAACGGCATGTCATTGCCAGAAATAAAATGTCTGGAATGTTAGAAGTGCAAAAATTATAAGAGAACCAAAAATAAAAAATAAGAACCATGATTTTTCCTATCGGTGATGACCAAGTACAGGGCGGGGCGAAGCCTATTTTCAGTTATACTTTTATTGTACTCAATGTCCTGATGTTTTTTTATCAGGTTTCGATACCCGGTAATCTAGTTTGTGAGTGGGGTTCCATTCCTTATGAAATTGTGCATGGAAAAGATTACTTTACCCTGATGACGAGTATGTTTATGCATGGTGGCTGGATGCACCTGATTGGGAACATGCTCTTCCTTTGGGTGTTTGCGGATAACATAGAAGCAACAGTAGGCAACTTACCATTTTTACTATTTTATATAATGGGTGGCTTAGCGGCATCGGCGGCGCATATCTTTTTCAATATGGGTGATCCGATGAACTGTTGTGATCCTTGCGAGGTCATCAATGGCGTAAAATGTATCGGCGATTTGCCGGCTTGTGCAGGAGCAATACCGTGCGTGGGGGCGAGTGGGGCAATTTCTGCGGTGTTGGGTGCATATCTTGTTATGTTTCCTTATTCGAAGGTGAAGGTTTTGGTGGTTTACTTTTTCCGTTCTTTTAAAGTGCCAGCTTTGTTGTTCCTCGGGTTTTGGATTGTGCAACAATTGATCAGCGGATTTGCTTCTCTAGGGCCAGAAACTGCTGCTACTTCAGGAGTCGCTTGGTGGGCGCATATTGGCGGTTTTGTATTTGGTGTTGTTGCTGGATTTTTTGCCAAAAATACCAATGAAAAGGTACAAGAAACGAATGATCGGATGAAGCGGTATCGGGATGATGAGTTGGTTTGATAAATGGATTTTTGTTTGATTTTAATTGCATTTTGTTATCAAATAAAAATAAAAACCGTAGAGCCGTAATGCATTGCGGCTCTACGGTTTTTATTCGGTATATTATGAAAGAACTCATATTCATGGAACACGACGGCGGCATCGACGATCTACTATCCCAATTGCTGCTATTGACAATGGACAATAAAGAAATCCTCGGCATAAATGTTACCCCAGCGGATTGCTACATTGAACCTGCTCTCGAAAGCTCCTATAAAATACTACAACTTTTTGACCGGGCGGATATTCCCATCGGGCGAAGTGATTTCAATGGGGTAAATGCCTTTCCGAATGATTGGCGAGCTGGCCCAGAAATCGTCAATGTTTTACCGATGATCATCAACTTGCCAGAAGCGCCTGATCCTTATAGTTTGCCTAATGCAATTGATTTGTTAGTAGAAAAGCTATTGTCGGCAAAAGATAAGGTTAACATTATCATTACAGGGCCGTGTTCTAATCTGGTACAGGCTATAGAAAAGGAACCTAACATCAAAAGTAAAATCAAAAAAGTAATTTGGATGGGTGGTGCTTTCCGAACACAGGGCAATGTGCAAACCTACCAACATAATGGCACCGCAGAATGGAATGTCTTCTGGGATCCCATCAGTGCCGCTAAACTTTTTTCCTTTGAATTGCCGCTGGTTTTAATTCCATTAGATGTCACCAATCACGTTCCAGTAAACAAAGCTTTCTTGTCAAAGCTAGCTTATCAACAACAATATCCCATGTCCAATTTTGCAGGGCAGCTTTGGGCTTCCACCGTAGATACCATTCCAAGTTATCACTATGTTTATTTCATGTGGGATGTGTTGGCGACAAGCTTCTTGGATATTGCTGATGAATTTGTCGTCGAGGAAGTTCTTGCAACAGTAAGCACCCGTCCACCCAATGCAGGGCAAACTTTGCTGGATGAAAATGGCTACAAGATCAAGATTGCCACTGATGTGAATAAGGCTGCTTTTTATGATTATGTGTTGGAGCGGTTTCGGCGGTAAGCTCCCTAAAACTCCACCGCCATCCTTACCCGAAGCCCAATACCCCGAACATTAAATAACTTAGGAATGTTCGGATGATCCAAATGGGTAAATCTTTTAACAACATCTACACGAACAATTTTGAAAATATTTGCTACACCGATACTGGCCTCAATATAAGGCTTGTTCAAAGAATAGGTCTGGCTTTGCCCATCGGCATTTTTACTGAACTGGATTAAGGTCGGATCTATTTCCGGATTATTCGCATCGGAGATGGTTCCCCACAATACTTTTGCGGTAACGACTTCCCTTAGTTTTAGTCTTTTGAACAGTGGAATCCTATTGAAGAAAAAACCATTGAAGAAGTGCCGGACATTGATGCTGGCGTAGGTATCGCTGGCAAATTCTAGGAAGTTCATCATATTATAAGCATAAATCTGGTAGGCGTAAGTTTGGTTTGCCCTTGGCAAGAAGGTAAGAATGTAAGGCAACCGTTTTCCCCATATTTTTCCGGCATCCAAATCCATATAGGTGAACCCAAGTAAGGAAAGGCGAAACCGTTTGAACATATGAAAATTAACCAGATGGAAATTGTGTTCCCCACCCAAAAAATCTTTTATCCCAGCTTTATACTCAATATCGAAAACGGGGTATTTAGAATATAGCAGTATCCGGTTATTTTGTCCGTTGAAAAAGTCGGAGTTGGGTGCCCATTGGAAATTAAACCCAAAAGTTGTCGTCTGGATAGACTCAATTAGTTTTGGATTGTCGCTACCATCATCTACCTCGAAACTCAAGCTACCTAGTGGCCTTTGTTTCCTAGATTCGAAGTTTAACCCGAAAGTGAAATCACGAGGAAATTGCCGGAGGTAATCCAGTTTGTAAGAATCAAAAAAGAGCATCTGATCGGCGACTCCTCTTTTGAAAGAAAGGAAGAAATTATCCTCTGTTACAAATTGTAGAATCTGACCAGGGAAATTAGTATCATGTTGATAAGCAAACTTGATATGATGCCTTGGAAAATCCCGATGGTTTTTATTGAAACTATATAACACACTGCCTGCATACTTGAATTCCCTGTCCTTAAATCCATAAGCTGCAAAGCCTTCCAATTGGAATTTTTTTGCAAAACTGACCCCCGTTCGTCCACCAAACCGGAGCCGGAACCCTTCCACGTCATTGAAACTATAAAACCCGGCGATAGGGCCAATCTCGAAAGGGGGCACTTCGGCATACCCAGAGAGGAGGATGGAACCAATTTTCATGACCCGTTGTATTACAGGCACCTTAAAAAGGGTATCGATCATATGGTAAATACCGGCCTCTGTTTCATCTAGGGTTTCCGGACGGGCTTCCTGCCAGAATTCTGGATCATCAGTGCTCTCATCATCCAAAATGGTAAGGAGTTCGGGGGTATCAAAAACGGAGAGGTCTTCGGGCGGTTCAAAAGAGTGATTCATATAATGCACCGTTCGTTTGCCAAAAAAACCTCTGCCCTTTTTACTCAATCCAAAATCCATGAATATCTTTTCTTTTGTTTTTACCCTGCGGCCATTGACTACGGCAAAATCCTGTTCAATCCGGAGATCTTTGACGAAGTTGAGGTTGATTTCCTTGCGGACACTGAGTTCTACTTTGGCAACCTGCCAGGTAGAATCCAGGGGAATATACATGTTACCCGTAAAAGCGAGATTGGTTTTATTTCGTGGAATGAAAGCCAAATCAATGGCCTTTTGACCATTGTATTGGATGGTATCTATAATGTAAAAACGATAAATTTCAGGCGCAAGGATGGAAAGCGGACTAGTGAATATCTGAGTGAGCAAGATTACATCATTATTATTGATGTCTACATCTTCATAAAGTTGGGCCAAAACTAAATTGATGGATTCGTCATCAATGTATTTATCCAAACCAGAGTTTTTAAACCCTTTTCGATACTCTCTTGTTCGCTTCGGTTTTTTTCTATAATAAACATCAGAAGCGGTTTCCTGCATGAAAAAGGGGAGGAAAGTTTTGCCATTCACCTCTGAGGTGTCCACATAATCAAAGATAAAGTCAAACTTTTTGAATGCCCTCTTGTTCATGAAATCTTCCGAGATATTATTCATATCCAACTGGATTTTTTCATACTTGTTGAGGCTGTAATATTGCTCTGCCTCAATGCTGTTCTTTGATTTGTTTTTGATAACCTTTCGGATGAGTTCAACCGCTGGATTGTTCTTTTTCCGGTATCTTTTCTTCTTGGCCTTGACAGTCACCTCTTCAAGGTTCAAGGCAGAAGAGACAAGTTCAAAGTTGATCGTTTGGGTATAGTTGAGCTTCACGTTTTTTATCATGGTTTCGTATCCCAGGTAAGAAACTTCGATGAGTTCTGTTGCTTTGGAGGATTCTAGGGTATAAAACCCATCGATATCTGTTGTTGTACCAATGGTTGTTCCACTAAAAGCGATATTTACAAAAGAAAGTGGTTCCCCAGTTTCTGCATCCGTAACCTGCCCTTGTACGATAGTAGGCGTTTGCCCGAAAGAAGAAACAGCAAATGACAGTGATAAAATTAGTAAGATTAGCCAGTTTCTCAAAACTATAAGATTTTTTAAAATTAGGCGATAAAGTTATGTATACTGTAGGTAAAATGCGGATATGTTATACGAATGATATGTTTTTGGGGATAAAGTAACGTTCAAGAAATTATTTTGGCAATAAATTAACGTTTGAATTCGCTCTTGGATTGTAATATAAAAAAAATAAGTACATGAATCTAGTATGGATTCATGTACTTATTTGAAGCAAAGCAAAATTAAGGCCAATCGGTACTATACCGTTACGGTTTAATTACTGCTTACCATATTAATATCAAGTGTTTGATATGGAATACCGATATTGTTTTTATCAAACTCTTTTTTCACGTTTTCGATCATATAAAACCGAGCATCCCAGTAATTTTCACTTTTACAGAAAGGCCGAGTCGCCAAATTTACAGAGCTATCTGCCAGTTCTGCAACCACAACACCCTGTGCAGGGGCTTTCAGAATGTAAGGACATCTTTCTCCTACTTCCAGAATAATTTGCTTAGCCTTGTCAATATCATCACCATAGCCGATACCGAAAGTGAGTTCTACACCGACATCACCTTGACCAGATATGTTAGTGATCGTATTGCCCGTAACATTGCCATTGGCAACGATGATACGTTTGTTGTCAAGCGTGGCAAGTGTTGTATTGAAAGCGTTGATGGCTTCTACTGTTCCCATATGGCCACCGCCAATTTCCACAAGATCACCTGCTTTGAACGGCTTGAAAATCATGAGCATTACCCCACTAGCAAGGTGCCCGATACTGCCATTGAGAGCCATACCGATACCAACCATCAGTGCACCAAAGATGGCAACGAAGGAAGTTGTTTTTACTCCTACAATTTCTGCAACGGAAAAGAGTAACATTATTTTGAGACCAATCCCTAAAAGAGAGCTGAGAAACCCTGCAAGGGAAACATCCATGTCGCTTTTCTTCATGCGGTCAGAGACAAATCTTACAATCTTGCCTATAATCCAAAGGCCGATCATGAGGGTCAGGATCGCCAGTAGAATTTTGGGGAGGTATTCCACCGTCATCGTGGTGGCTGTACTTATCATGCTGGTAACGTCCATTTGTTAGATATTTTATATTTGTATAATGTTTAAAAACTGCGAAAATATAAAATATTATCGAACAATGCACAAAAAAACAGCTTTAAACCTAGGTTTAAAGCTGTAATAGATATTATTTTTTTGTTAAATATTATTTTTGTAGGGTCTACATGCCAAGCTTGGCTGTCACGAGGCTAGTGAC
>JAHDGC010000200.1 GCA_020627865.1 Saprospiraceae bacterium
ATAAATAAATATCGCTTTTTTTGAAACTTTTTTGACTAACATTATAATACTCCCAATATTTTACATAATTTAGCATTTCCCACTGGCTTTTATTTCACTACAAGAAACGCTCAAAATCCAAACATCTATCTTACACGGATGTCTAACTGTATAGTAATCAGCAGGTAGGCATGGTTTGAGAAAAAATTTTGATCTGTAATTTTATAGAAATTACATCGCTATCAGGGTTTATATTTATGCAGGATTATTCAAACGACTATGTTCAAAGAAATGTACATACATGGAAATTTTAAGAGAGATTTTACGATAAAAGTTGCTTAACTTTTTTTTAAAAAATTTTCAGCAGTGCATTTTATAAGGGAGAATTCATTAGTACGTTCTTCTTTCAACTCTCCACATCGGAACTGAAGTCCTGTGATTTATCTGATGACCATAGCATATTTTATTTTTAGATATATCCCAATAATCATTGATATATCTTGAACAAGTGATTGTTTTCCATGAACAATTTTTAAAACTTTTTTAAAAAGATTGGTATGCTTATTATTTACGTTACTTTTTTTGCTTTTTTTACAGGGGGAGGCTTAATTTTAGCATCTAGAAAATTAGGCCGCAAGTAATTCGGGCGTTTTTAGGAACAGACTTTATCAAGAAGAGGTTGAGGTTAATTACTATCCAAATTTAGCGTTTTACATCTTTATCATCACAGGAATTGGATTTCCTGTACCATGCCCAAGCATAACTTATGATATGACCATGACGGTTGTATTATAGTCGTATTATATGTAGGTATACCTACAAGAAAAATCAAAGGTCTTTCTCTCCCCAAACCTGATTTTTATAAACGCGCTTGTTATTCTTGAGGCATTGCATCGCCTTGACCAGTCCATCTAAAGTCATTGGAAACATCCGGTTCCCCGTAAACTCCCGCAAGCGCGTTACGGTTTCATAGAAATCCCAAGAATACTCTGGGAGCGGGTTAATCCAGATCATATGCTTGAAGTGCTTTTTGAGCTGGCGAAGCCAAGCGATGCCGGATTCTTCATTATTATGCTCAATACTGCCCCCACTATAATACAATTCGTAGGGTGACATTGCAGCATCTCCCACTATAATAACTTTATAATCCCTATTGTATTTATAGAGCAATTCCAAGGTAGGCAAACGTTCATCCCAGCGACGGCGGTTATCCTTCCAGACATTTTCGTACACCAAATTATGAAAATAATAAAACTCCAGATGCTTAAATTCATGTTTGGCCGCAGAAAAGAGACGGCCACACATTTCTACATGGTCATCCATCGAACCACCAACATCCATCAACATCAATACCTTCACCCGATTTTTCTTATCCGGCACCATTGAGATTTCCAACATGCCTGCATTTTTGGAAGTCTTCTTAATGGTATCGTCCAGATCCAGCTCTACCGGCAAACCTTCTCGGGTAAAATGCCGCAGTCGCTTCAAGGCCAGTTTGATATTCCGTGTATCCAACTCTATGGTGTCATCCAGATTTTTAAACTCCCGCTTATCCCAAACTTTAATCGCACTTCGATTACCACTCCCCTCCTGCCCTATCCGAAACCCTTCCGGATTGTAGCCATTTGCCCCAAAGGGTGAGGTACCACCCGCCCCGATCCATTTATTTCCTCCAGAATGTTTCTCCTGCTGTTCTTCCAGCAGCTCTTTGAAGCGTTCCATCAAGGCATCAAGTCCTCCCAGCTTCTCGATCTTTTCCCTTTCCTCATCGGATAAGTGTCGCTTCATGTAGTCCTTGAACCAATCTGCCGAAAATTGTCGGGTAAAGAAATCATCCGGAATCAGTTCCATACCTTTGAAATGCATACCGAAAATCTGGTCAAATTTATCCAAATGGGCTTCCTGCTTCACCATGATGGTTTTGCTCAAGGCATAAAATTCATCGACCCGGAAGCTAGCCAAGTTTTGCTTCATGGCCTCCATCAGGGTGAGGTATTCGTGTAAACTTACAGGAATACCGTGTGTCTTTAGGGAATAAAAAAAATTTAGAAACATGGATATTTATACTTTGGTTTGCCGTGTACAGCCCTAAATTATTGCGAAGGAGCCGGTGCTATGCACCTCAAAACTACGATTAATGACTTTTTCTACAAACAGTGCCACTCCTCTGGAGCTACAACTTACAATACACAGCTTCTATTCATGAGGTCCAGAGAACCGATATCATTATACGTTTATAACATTTTGGGAGATACTCGATTTGCTTACAAGATACAGCTTTTGCCCAGAGTATACCTTAAATTATATAGGAAGACATTATTTTTTTCGTAAAATTGCAATCTAGACTAAATAAGGCATGAGGGAAAAATAAGATATACATCTTTACTTGCTCTTTTTCCTCAGTTCGTGGCATCCAGTCGGTGCCCCTCATGTTGAAAAGCTCTGTTTGGCAGGTGCCAACTAGACAAGCTCGCCGATGCCCCGCATCGTCTGCGTTTTTCGCCCTGCCTTCCGAGGAACGCAGGCAGGCTTATTCTGAGAAAAAATAGCTAACTAAATCTTGTATACTTTATTAATCCCTAATGCCTAAAATCATGAAAAAAACAATCTTATATTTCCTTTTCCTATCCATACTGGCTTCCTGTAAAGAAAATGCAGAAACTCCGCTTAGAATCCAAGGGGAAACGATGGGCACTTATTATAAAGTGACTTATTTTGACCAACAAAACCGAGATTTCAAGGCTACTTTCGATAAATTGCTCAAGGAAATCAATGCAGAAGTCTCTACCTATGAGCCAGCATCTGTTATTTCTAACTTCAATAAGGCAACAGCAACTTTTAAACTAACCCATGTTTCTGGAAGTAAAACAAAGCATAACCCACACTTTTTTGCTAATTATAAAGCATCACGGAATATTTTTATACAATCAAAAGGCTTTTTTGACCCAACCGTCATGCCTTTGGTTAATTACTGGGGATTTGGTTACAAAGAGCACCGTGCGGTTACCCGTGTAGATAGTTTGAAAGTAAAATCCTTGCAGAAAAATGTTGGATTCCAGAAAATCAAGGAGGTTTCCGGCGATGATGGCACTTTTTTGCATAAACCTTCTCCCGCAACAGAGCTGGATTTTAGCGCCATCGCCAAAGGATATGCCGTTGATGCCATTGGACAATTGCTGGAAAGCCACCAAGTTCATAATTATCTAGTGGATATTGGAGGAGAATTGCGGGCAAGGGGAAAAAAGCCGAATGGCAAGTGGACTGTTGGCATTAATACCCCAAAAGCAGATGCAGCCATTATGGATTTTAAGGCAAAAGTTTTTTTAGAGAACATTGCTTTGGCCACTTCGGGCAATTACCGGAATTTCCATGAAGTAGACGGTAAAAAATACAGCCATACGATTCATCCAAAGACTGGTTTCCCAGAATTAAATAGCCTGCTCAGTGCTTCCGTTGTGGCAAAGGATTGTGCAACAGCGGATGGGTTTGCAACTGCTTTTATGGTTATGGGCTTGGATAAAGCTTGGGAAATTGCCCAAAAGACCCCTGATGTTGATGCTTATTTTATCTATAGTGATGAAAATGGCAAAATGAATGTTAAATTTACGTCCTTATTTGAAGAATTGTTGGCGAATTGATACCACTTCTTTCAAAGCTAGGGGTTAGCTTGAGATTATTCCCTAGTTTTGATAAAAATAAACAAAATATATGGATTTTAATTTAAAAAAAGACCTTGTTTTTCTCGATGTTGAAGCGACTGGACTCAATGTGATCAGGGATCGTATCGTACAAATCGCACTGGTGAAGTATTTAAAAAATGGTAAAGCCCCCGAAGAAATGGTTTTGCTCATCAATCCTGGCATACCGATTTCTCCGGAGGCGATGAACGTACACGGGCTTACGCCCAAAGACCTACACAATAAACCTAGCTTCGGGCAAGTTGGCCAAAAATTATTCGATTTTATTGGTAATGCGGATATGGCGGGTTATAACCTGATGCGGCTGGACATCCCGATTTTGATGGAAGAGTTTGCCCGGATCGGCTTGGATTTTAATATCAATGGCCGTAAAATGATAGATGCTCAACGGATTTTCTACAAGATGGAACCTCGGACACTGAAAGCCGCCCTAAAATTCTATTGTGACAAAACCATGGAAAATGCCCACGATGCCCTTGCGGATGTGCATGCGACCATCGATGTACTCAAGGGGCAAATAAAGGCTTATGAAGGGCAGGATTGGACAGATGCAGAAGGCAATATTCTTGCAGAACAACCTGTTAAAAATGATATACAATCGCTTCATGATTTCACCAACGACCTGAAGACAGTGGATGCTACCCAGAAGTTAAGGTATGATGTCAATGGAACTATTGTCTTTAATTTTGGTAAACATAATGGGAAGCCCGTTTTGGAAACCTTATTAAAAGATAAGCAATATTACAACTGGATTCTGAACAAAGAATTTTCCGTACAGGTGAAGCAAATTGTGAAAAAACTGGTTTCTGAGTATGAAAAAAGTAACCGAAAGGGACATCAATAAGCATTTTCTCAGCAAATTAGAGCTTGCCGGGCTTTTATTATGTACGATATCCCTGATGTTGATGCACTGCAATGATCCGCAAGAAGGTTGCTTGGATGTCAATGCAAAAAACTATGAAGTTTCCGCAGATGACCCTTGTGATGATTGTTGCCAGTACCCAACTTTTACGGTTTCTTACATTCATCAATATGATTCCACCATCTTACATGTTGATTCTATCTATAGAAATGAGCTAAATCAACGCTTCCAAGTACATGATTTTTCTTACTTCCTGACGGATTTCCAACTTATTGGAGGACAGGATGGTACAAATATTGTTGATATAATAGATACGGATACGCTGCAGCTATATAATGCTACGGACACAGCTATCACCGTGGCAAATTTTTCGTTGGTGACTCCAAATACCCGTTCCGATGTACTGGGCTTACTCGGAGGAAGCGGCATGATAGATTCTTTGAAGTTCTATATTGGCATCGCACTACCCGCAGATTCTTTATTACATCCAGATTTGCGGGTTATTCTGCAGCAAATTGAGCTACGGAAGCAATATCTTAGGGACTCCAACCCAGATGTTATCTATCAAGTTGTCATAGCAACGGATAGCCTTGGCATTCCGACAGAAACGCTAAACTTTGTAGCAGAAAAGTTTTCACTGGGACAAAGCCCTTTTATATATCAAGAGATCACACTTCCTTATACCATTGACATTATAAAAAGTATTGATTATAGCATCACGCTCTCAATTGATTACAAAAAATGGTTTACAGGCCTTGATTTAATGGAGCAAACCAATGATGAAATGCGGAATAGGATACTGGATAGTATCCCAGGATCTATAAAAATTGTAGAGTAAGATTATTGTAGACAAAAACTTTAATTAAAATGGTTGGCAATGCGAGATATGTCGCTAACCCGTAAAACACTGTGCTGCATTTATTTTATCTTTACACTCCCTTTTAAGTTGTATACCTGAAACAATTACCATACAAAAAGGTTTCTATATAAAAATCATATGCCCTTATCAAGAAAAGTATTTAAAATGAAAAAGTTATTCCTATATTCCATCGTATTATTTGGATGTACCTTAATGTCTTGTGGAGATGATGAAGTACCTGTAGGCACAACATCAGAGGTAACCCTAAACTTTACCGCAAATTATGGTACCAATATGCTGGATTCGGACACCCAAACGACACATGATTTTGAAGAAGAATCCACTGTCCGATTCACCGAATTTAGGTTTTTCATCTCTGATGTCGTATTCACTACGGAGGAAGGTACAGATGAAACGGCTCTTATCGAAATAGATGAGATTGATTTCTCCAGATCAAATATGGATGCCAAATATATTCGTAGTGTGCCGACAGGGAAATATTCCGGCATCAAGTTTTTTATTGGTGTCGAAGCTGAATTCAACAATACCAAACCAGAAGAATATGCCAGCGAGCATCCGTTGGCCAATACAGCCAGTTATTGGCTAGCCTGGAACAGTTACATTCACTGTAAACTGGAAGGATTCTTAGATAATGGCACTGCTAATGAAATTCCGTTCAGCTACCACACCGGCTCCGATGACTTGTTGCGCAGCGTTACGATTCCATATAATATTACTTTAGCTGCCGATGGTAGTTTTGACCTTGATATTATGGTAGATGTAGAGAAAATCCTTTATAAAAATGATACCTACTGGAATATTGAGGAATTTCCAGCAACACATAATCCGTCTAACCCTGATGACCTGAATACAGCGAATTATATTATGGATAATCTTTCGGAGGCGTTTAAAATTCAGTAGGTAAAGAAGTTATTAGCTGTCAGTGATTTGTGATTTGTTCGCACTTTCTTGGTTTATGATTACTAAATCTACACCTATGTGACTGATTTTTCATTATTCTGAATTTGCTGAATAGCCATTATACAAAAAACAATCTTATGAAATTCGGAACCTCCTATATTCTGGCTCTATTTCTTCTGCTATTTCTAGCTTGTGGCAATGATGATGATATGGTAACATCACCCGTAGATGAAGATATTGACCTTTCTAATATCCCGTATGATCCACAGCCATTTGACCTTGTTATTCCAGATAGTTTTCCACAGATGGAGATCCCTGCCGATAATCCCATTACGGTGGCAGGGCAAGATTTAGGTAGGCACCTATTTTATGATCCGGTGCTCTCTGCCGATAGTTCCATGTCTTGCAGCAGTTGTCACCTACAAAATAGCTCCTTTACGGATAACAGAGCCGTCAGTATTGGGATAGATGGCATTGGCGGCACCCGCTCTTCCATGAGTTTGCTCAACATTGGTTTCAATTATAATGGTTTATTCTGGGATGGTCGAAGCTTGACCCTAGAGGAACAAGCTTTGTTGCCTGTAGAAGACCCGATAGAATTGCATAACCTCTGGCCGGATGTTATTGACAAATTACAAGCGAGTGATTTATATCGGGAAAAATTTCGGAAAGCATTCGGGATTGGGTTGGCATCTGAAATTACGAAAGAGTTGGCTGTCAAGGCATTGGCTCAGTTTGAACGGTCTATCGTGAGTTCCGGTAATTCTTGGTTCGATCAGGTGATTTATGGCAATGATCCAACCAAGCAATTTGAGGATGATGAGCTAAATGGGTTCCTGATGTTTTTTGACCAATCCAATGGAGCATTACCAGATGCCGAATGCGGGCACTGTCACCCTGCACCACTCTTTACTACAGATGAGTATATCAATAATGGACTAGACCCCGCTAGTGAGCCTGTCGATTTCCTAGATCCCGGCTACGGTACCGTAACCCAATTCCCTTCCGATTTCGGGCGGTTCCGTGTCCCGACACTTCGTAATATAGCCCTTACGGCACCGTATATGCACGATGGTCGATTCCAGACACTGGAAGAGGTGGTGGAACATTACAATTCTGGTGGCCACCACGCACCGAATATTGACCCGCTGATAACGCCTTTGGAATTGACTCCAGAACAGCAACAAGACCTGATTGCTTTTCTAAAGACTTTATCGGATATGGATGTTGTGGAAAATCCTTTGTATAGTAATCCTTTTTAGGGAACCGGCAAAAAATAAGTTCCCCATCTTGATCGCTTCTTTTGCTCCCAGTTCGTGGCATCGGTCAAAGCCCCTTGCTTTTGTACGCCTACAACAATCTTTTGGATATGTTGTAGCGAACATACCCTTTTCTATAGCAATCAATCTCCTTTTAGTTTATAATTTATAGTTCGGACTCAACTCGGAAGATTCTCCTTCGGAATAAAATGCATTGACCAAACGAACGACCTCATTGGGATCATCCACAATGGGTATCAAGTCCATATCATCGGGGCTAATATTGTTTTCTTGCTCCAGCATAACTTGCTTGATCCACCCCTTGAGTCCCGTCCAAAAATCTGTTCCCACCAAAATAATCGGCACTTTGGTAATTTTTTTCGTTTGGATCAAGGTCAACACTTCAAAAAGCTCATCCAAAGTCCCAAACCCACCGGGCATCACCACGAAAGCCTGTGCATATTTAACAAACATCACTTTCCGAACAAAGAAATACCGATGATTCATGTTGTGTTCGGGATCAATATATCTATTATGCCCCTGTTCAAAGGGGAGGTCAATGTTCAAGCCAACCGACACTCCACCATTCATGGAAGCGCCCTTATTTCCGGCCTCCATAATCCCTGGGCCTCCGCCTGTAATCACCCCATAGCCTTCATCCGTAAACTTTTTAGCGATTTCTGTTGCCAGTTGGTAGTAGGGATGCCCCGGTTTTGTCCTCGCAGAACCAAAGATAGAAATGCAAGGACCAATTTTATTCATAATTTCAAAACTGTCTACAAACTCCGAAATCACCTTGAACATTGTCCAAGAGTTTTCACCCTTCATTTTACTCCATTGTTTCATCCTTCTAGAGGATACATTGTTATTTTCTTCTTTACTCATAAGATTTAATTTAAAAATTTCTCATAATATACCGCAAGCGGTGTAAAACCTGCCTGCTTGTCGCATGACAGGTAGGAGTGATTGTTGTTACCTGCCTATTCCTACATAGAAAAGCACTTTGTCACCCCACTCAAAGTATAAAACAGCAAAAAGCCTGTCATTTCAGGACAGGCTCTGCTAGATACAAATAATATTTATTTTATAAAAAACTTCTACCAAAATATCTTAGGAAACCAGTAAAAAGGTCAAAGTAAAAAGCTCACGCTTGCTAATCAGCAGTTTATAGCCTTTGGCCTAATTTATTTAAATTTCTTTTCTTATCGAAGCGATATTTATTAGTATGAGAAGTTTTATAATGCATTGCTTTTAGATGCCAGCGCCAGTTCCTGGAACTACATTTCTGAAAACATCTTCCTCAGTAATTGAATCTTCACTCAAGATAATCAACCTTTCTACAACGTTCCTCAGCTCCCGGATATTTCCCGTCCAGTTCACATCTTGTAATGCTTTTATCGCTTGATCCTGAATTTTCTTAACAGAAATACCGTAATCTGCACAAATCATTTTGTTGAAATGGTTTACCAAGAGTGGAATATCCTCTCTTCTATCATTCAAACTCGGCACCTGAATGATAATAACAGCTAGGCGATGATAGAGATCTTCCCTAAAACGCCCATGCTGGATTTCAGCCCGCAAATCTTTATTCGTTGCAGCCAGTACCCGAACGTCCACACGGATTTCCTTATCGCCACCGACTCTGGTAATTTTATTTTCCTGCAAGGCACGTAACACTTTTGCTTGTGCATCCAAACTCATGTCACCGATCTCATCCAAGAAGATTGTACCGCCATTGGCCGCTTCAAACTTTCCAATCCTTTGCTTTATCGCAGAAGTAAACGCTCCTTTCTCATGACCAAACAACTCACTTTCAATCAATTCAGAAGGAATAGCTGCACAGTTCACCTCAACAATCGGATATTTTGCACGGGGACTCTTCTCATGAATCCAGCGGGCAACCAGCTCTTTTCCTGTACCATTAGAACCGGTGATCAAAACACGTGCTTCGGTAGGAGCAACCCGGCCAATTGTTTTTTTGATGCCGGAAATGCCTTCAGAAGTACCGATCATTTCCGCAACCTTGTTCTTGGCAACTTTGCGCTTCAGCACTTTGGTTTCTGTAATCAAATTGGATTTATCCATAGCATTACGGATCGTAATCAACAGACGATTCAAATCCGGGGGCTTAGCGATAAAATCAAAGGCACCTTTCTTCACGGCCTCTACAGCAGTATCAATATTGGCATGCCCAGAAATCATGACAACGGGGATATCCGGCACCAATAATTGGATACGTTCCAGCGCTTCCATGCCATCCATTTTAGGCATTTTAATATCCATAATCAGGACATCATATTTCTCTTTCTTCAGCTTCACCAGGCAATCAAGGCCATCAGAAGCTTCGTCAACCTGGTAATTTTCAAATTCCAGTATTTCTCTTAAGGTCTTACGGATACTCGCCTCGTCGTCTACTATTAAGATTTTAGCCATATGCTTGGTTTATGTAAACTTTTATGTGAAAAAAATAGAAATTAAAGATAAGATATATTCAATATTGCCATCAATTATAACGCCAAATTCTACTATTATGTTACCAAATGGATATAAATATTAAAAAAAATCACCAGAAATC
>JAHDGC010000201.1 GCA_020627865.1 Saprospiraceae bacterium
GAGCCTTAATCATTTCAATATCAAAAGGCATAATTCATTTTTTATTAAAAAAAAAATATAGGACTGCAAAAGTAAGTTATTTACTAAAAAGATGCAGCAATAAAATGAATAAATTCTTTATATATCAACGTTTTATGACAGAGATGTTTCAAAATTGAGGCGAATAATGCAGATTGGGCTTCGTACAAGTAGAGATTTTAGGTCTTCTTTGAGCAATATCATTTGTCCTCTAATTCTCTTATCTTTGTAGCAAAAGAAAGATACCGTTTATTTTGATCCTAAATTTAGAAGATATGAGTGCCGCAAAAAAACTTCGGGAAGAGCTACACAACTACATTGACAAGGTTGATGAAAAATTCCTAAAAGTAGTTCACGCCATGTTCCAAGCATATGCTGAAGATGAAACGCCATTAGGTTACAAACCAAATGGAACTGCTATAACTACTGAAGATTTAATAGAACGAGCATTGGCATCCGAAGATGACATTAAATATGGTAGAACGACAGATTTAGAGTAGGACAAACATAAATTTTCACATTCTCATTTTTCTTGCCTTTGCCCCTTTCGTTTTCTCAATAAAATAACCAACCAATGCAAATTAAAATACCAAGAAACGGAAAGGCCAATAATGGTACCGATCAAAACTTGTTGTGGCAACTTTGCATAAGTGAACTCATAGTAAAATGCGCCCAAAGTATAAATACCCTGAATCAAAAATCGGAGTATGATCCAAGCATAGAAATTACAGTTATACCAAAAATCAATGCGTGCTGTTGATGCTCCCGGAGTTTCTTTAAAGATTAAGTACATATGGTAAAATACTGCTGTCCCTTGCGGAACCAAAATAAAGGCATAGTAGGCAGGAAACTCTGGCGTGAGTGCCAAATACAAAAGACATGCACCAACTAACAGATGATGATACAACATTGCTTTTTCTGACTTTTCGTCAAACAACAACAAGAAAATAGTAGCATAAATATAGTATCCAACCGACAAAAAAATCAGGTGTTTGATCGGTTCGTCTATCCGATGTTCATAACCGAATGGCTCCGGCAAGGTCAGGAAATAAATAAAACACAACAAGGGCACCCAAAAAGCGTGTAAGACAACTACGAAATTATTTTTTTGGGAATTTGTATTTAAATATTTACTCTTGGAAAAACCCAATAGGCAATAAACAAGAAACCAGATTATGGCGTAAACAATTGGTATTAAAATATTCATCGTTATAAAATTTCCTGCTCCAGAACAAAATTATTGCTATCATCAAAGATCAAAAAATGATGTTAACCCTTTTCAAAAAACGTAGAGCCACAATGCATTGTGGCTCTACGTTTTTTTATACAAGATTAAAACAAAAAGAAATCGCTGACATCAACTCGCCCTTTCCAACAATCTACTTGTAATTCTCAAGAAATCCATTTCCGTGATGATACCAACCAGTTCCTTACCTTGCACAACCGGCAAGCAACCAATCTCCTTTTCCCGCATCATCTTCATCGCTTCGAGAATAGAACAATCCGGCTCAACAGTAATCGGATCTTTTACCATGATGTCCTTCACCAACTGCGCCTTTCCGTTCAATTGAGCACTCTGGATATAATGCCGGAGAATCAGGCGAGAAGTAATCAACCCGACTAAGTGTCCCTTGCTATCTTCCACTGGAGTATATCGGATTTTCCGCCAGTCCATCATTTCCGCAACTAGTTCGATAATATCATCTTTTTGAACGGTAAATAAATCCGTTATCATGAATTCTTCCACCTTAAGTTGGGTGGGGCGATAATTTTCTAGGTCTTTCAATTCTGGTAATTTCCAATTGTGAACAGGAATATTTTCTTTCTGGTTTTTAACAATAGAGGCCGTCAAAACCGTCAGGGCTTCATCTCTCGTGGTTTCCTTTATCAACTTGGTGTACGCCCGCAATTGCCACCTCGCACCATTAGTATGATGCTTCACACGACCTTCGATGATACCCAAGTATTTATCAATATCCTTTTTAGCAACTTTGTACTTCGTCAATCCGGCCCTCGCCAAAGGAAGCAATTCTTTCTGAATCAAATCCGTCGCACTAATTTTCTTATCCTTAAACCAAGTGAACTTTGAATCAATCCCGAAGCGGGCAGCCTTGCCAAAATTGTCCCGAACATCTTCCCAAGAAATTTGCGTTCTGATATCATCATATTTATCCGCAAGCCCCACCATTGCCCCCAACCAGAAGGCTGCATTCGCTACTTCATCCACTACAGTTGGCCCGGAAGGCAACACCCTGTTTTCAATTCTCAGGTGCGGTTTCCCATTTGGACTTATGCCATAGCAAGGCCGATTCCAACGATATACGGTAGAATTATGCACCTGCAAGGCCCGAAGCTTCGGCACCTTATCTTTGGTAATCATTTGAATCGCATCTTCTTCCACATCTCCAGCAATCAACACACGGAAACGGGCAATGTCTTCGCGATAAATTTCCAAAATGGATTTATTGAGCCAGCCTTGCCCGAAACTTACCCTCGGGCAACGTTCCCGCAGATGATCGCAGCTCGTACGGGTATCCAATGCCTGTTGGAAAAGCGCAATCCGAGATTCATGCCAGAGGCGGCGACCAAATACAATTGGAGAGTTTGCCGAAATTGCAATTGTCGGGCCTGCCAGTGTTTGGGCAATGTTATACATTTTTACAAAATCCTTTGGTGCAACCTGAAGATGCACCTGAAAACTGGTGTTACAAGCTTCTAGCAATGGAGAATCATGCTTGACATGCAACTCATCAATTCCCGTGAGGCGCAGTTCATAAGCTGATCCCAACAATTGGCTGTTGATGGCATCCATGAGTGCAAAGTAGCGCTTCTTAGGCGTCAGATTATGCATTTCTAGATCTACCTTGCGGAGGGTTGGTAGGATTCCCGTAAGGATCAGTTCAGTATCTAGTGTTGCTAATTTTTCATTAATTTTAGCAAGGTACTCGTTGGCTTCTGCTTCCACTTTACTGAGGCAATCCCCTTTGAATGTTCTGGGAACGAAATTCGTTTCGAGATTAAAGCGTGCTAATTCGGTTTCCACCCAATTATAGCGTTTCATTTTGTTCAATGCTTCCATGGCTAGGGGTGCCGGCTTATAGGAATCTTTGTATACGATACACATTTCCTGTTCGGCCCCGATTCGGGTAATGTCATTTTCAAACCAATCATGCTTGAGCATGTAGTCCAGTGCTTGCACATCGTTAAGTAAATTACGCACGAAACGATGCATCTGCTTTTGATCGGTTACTAAAGAAACTTTCTGTTCGCCCATAAAATTATAGTCTTGATTTGTGGGTCGTAGCCTGTCATGAGATGACTCAGTCTACTGAAATAGTATTTGCTCGACAAATTAAAAATAATTTCATGTAATTTATATATTAAAGTGCATCATTTTAAATAATTTTGATGAGAATGTGCGTTATTAATTTAAGATTAGCGATTTGTCGGGTGATAATTGGTCTCAAATCTGCCGGATGTTTCTTATTTTTAGAAAATGGTCGTAAGCATTACGACCTTATGAAGATATATTATTATGAAATTGCTTACGTTTTTCCCCTTGATGATGCTCCTTTTCCTGACAACGCAATGTAAGGAGAAGGAGAATGTTCTTTTTGAAATGGATTATCGTCATAAAATTAGTGTTGACCCAACACTCAGTACTTTTAGAGATCATTGCTTTAGTTTTACGAATCAACGGACCAATGCCCTCACCAATTTTGCGGCACAGAATACGAGTCCTACAGCAACAAGTATCATCAGACCTGCCGAAGCACGACTTTCAAGTATTTTTGAAGGGCTTAACCTTATTTTTATTCGGGATGTTGAAATCGGTTTTTATAAAGATAACCCATGTGACCCTTCTGACTTTCAGCTTGCCTTTTACAGGGATAATATTGAGTCTACTCAGAATGGCGGCCTAGATTTGTTTCCTTCTTTATTAAATGTTCATGATGTGCTTACCGCAAATGAATATAATATTGCTATAAAGTTGAATTTTTTCAATTCACCGCCAGAGTTTATGGATATTGATTTGGATATGACTTTTGCGGTTGTGGAGTAGTTTCCTATAAAAAATGCTTGAGCATAATCACTTCCTTCTCTGTCAAGAAGCGATACCGACCTCTGGGCAGGTCTAGTTTAGTCAATCCCGCATAGTATACCCGATCCAGTTTTTCAACATTGTAGCCCAAGTGCTCAAAAATCCGGCGGACGATACGGTTTCTGCCAATATGCAACTCTATCCCTACCTCATTACGATTTTTCCCTTTCACATAGGATACACCATCAACCGCTACGGGGCCATCTTCCAAAGTAAGTCCGTTCTTAATTTTTTCAAGGTCTTCTTCTGTAACCAATTTATCCAAAACGACATGATAAATTTTCTTGACTTCAAAACTCGGGTGGGAAAGTTTTTTCGCCAAGTCGCCATCATTGGTCAACATCAACAAACCGGTAGTAGCACGGTCAAGACGCCCCACAGGATATACCCTGACAGGCACTTCTTTGGGATCAATCAAATCCATGACTGTTCGTCTTCCCCGTTCATCCTTAACTGTGGTAATATGATTGAGAGGTTTATTCATGAGCAAATAAACCAGCTTTTCTTCGGGCTTTATCAATTCATCCTTGAATAAAACTTTATCTATTGAAACAACGCGATGCCCCGCCTCTGTAACGACCGAATCATTCACCTTGACATGACCATTCTTGATATATTCCGCTGCTTTTCGTCGGGAACAAATGCCGCAGTGTGCAATATACTTGTTCAGGCGCATGCCTTCCTCCAATTCTTTTTCGGTTAACCGGTCTTCGGGCGTTTGTTTTTTCCCACGCGACCGATCAGGATCAAACCTATTGTTGACGGATTTAGGCATATAAGTGAAGAAGTAAAAATTTAAAAATGTCAAAGTAAAAAGTTTGCACTTGCTAATCAATAGATTATAATTTTAGCGCCTCAACTTATCTTGATCCTTTTTCTAAAAAGGTATATCATCATCATTAATCCGAGATTGCCTTGTTATAATATTGGCATTTCCATCGTTATTGGAAGCGGGCAATTCATTAAAATCAGGATCTTCCAGATCACTAAATTTAGCAAAATGATCCGTAAAGCGAAGTTTCAATGTATCCAAAGCACCGTTACGATGCTTGGCCACGATAACCTCTGCAACACCTTTCAGGGATTGCCCCTCTTCGTCCTCTAGAATCTGGTAATATTCCGGACGATAGATGAAAGAAACGATATCCGCATCCTGCTCGATCGCTCCCGATTCCCTCAAGTCGGATAACATCGGGCGTTTGGCTCCTCCCCTCGTTTCCACAGCACGGCTTAACTGAGAAAGTGCGATAACAGGAACATTCAACTCCTTCGCTAGCCCTTTCAAGGATCTGGATATTTGACTAATCTCCTGCTCTCTGTTTCCATTCTTTGAATCTGGCCCACCACTCATCAATTGAAGGTAATCAATCACGACTAATTGAATATCATGCTGTTTTTTGAGTCTCCGGCATTTTGCACGAAGTTCAAAAATATTGATTCCCGGTGTATCATCTATATAAATCGGGGTTTCACTCATTTTCTCAATGCAAGAATTGAGTTGCTGCCATTCGTAATCTTCCAAGCGGCCACCCCTGAGTTTTTTACTTTCAATTTCGGCTTCCATTGAAATCAGCCTTTGTACCAGTTGAATCTTGGACATCTCCAGCGAGAAGATCGCCACCCCTTTCTCAAAATCCATCGCAGCATTTCTGGCAAGCGCCAAAATAAAACTGGTCTTACCCATACCCGGACGAGCGGCCACGATGATAAGGTCAGAAGCTTGCCAACCTGATGTGAGCCTATCCAGTTCAACAAAACCTGTCGGCACACCGGTAAGTCCTTCTTTCTTGTTGGAAAGTTCTTCAAGTTGCTTAAGCGCTTGACTAGTAAGGCTTCCCATACTTTCAAAGCTTCCGCTGAGATTTTGTTGCGTAATGGAAAACAACCCCTGCTCCGCATCATCCAATAATTGGAAGACATCAGTCGTATCTTCAAAAGCATCATGAATTACTTTCGTAGAAACCTTTATGAGTTCGCGTTGGATATGTTTTTGAGAAACAATCCTTGCATGATACTCTATATTGGCGGCGGATGCCACACGGTTGGTGAGTTCGACCAGATAATATGGCCCTCCGGCAACATCCAGTTCGCCCCCTTTTTTGAGTTCTTCCGTTACGGTAAGTAAATCAATAGGCTGTGAGCGTTCAAAAAGGCGAAGCATAGCCTTGAAGATCGCTTTATGCCCATCATTGTAAAATGTTTCCGCACGGAGAATGTCCATTACAACAGGTAAAGCCTCCTTATCGAGCATAATTGCCCCTAAGATGGCTTCCTCCAAAGGCACTGCCTGTGGTGGTAATTTGCCAAAAACGTAATTGGCAAGGTCGTTGCCCTTCTTTTTGCCCTTCTTTTGGTAAGGGCTACCATTTCCAACGATTTTTTTCGCTTCTGACATTATTTAATGTTTAAAGATATAAAAAGGAAAGGCATAGCGTTCATTTTCCTTTACGGTTTCTTTCCTCTACTGTTTTTCTCAAGTCTGTTTGTATGTTTCTAGTCTAAAAAGCGCATGAGCCTATAAAACTACATTATTTTTTCAATAACTAAAAATGTTGATAAATACGTAGATTGTGGAAAACTGTTTTGTTTTTGTGCAAAAAATGTGGAAAACTTAGTAAAACATTTATGCCAAAGCAACGTAATGCCCACCTACAGTTATACTACCTTGTGCAAAATAAACAAATTAGTCATAATTTCAAAATATATAATCAATTTATTTACAATACGTGAAAAAAGCAGCAATATTTTAGAAAATTGCTGCTCCTAAATAAATGTTTATAACTTTTTAATTTTTTTACAGATCGTTCAATTTCTCATTTACCTTATCAACAACCTCCTGCTGAACCGTGATTTCTTCTTCCGTACTGACCTGATCAATTTCATTTTGGGCAATATTGGCTTCCATCTTTGCAATGGTCGCTTTTGCTTTTTCAATTTCCTTGTGGTAACGTTCGTTATCCTTCTTTAGTTTCTTCAGGTTAGAAACAAACTTCTTAAGTTTCTTCTCTTCTGCTGCGAGTTCAATTTTCGTTTGCTCCCTCGCCACTTCAAGTGCAAACCGCATTAGAAACTTTTCCGCTTCGTTCCATTGATCCACATAATCTGCAGAATTCAGGAAACCTTCCCCCATATCAACCCACATTGTAAGCATCACATCATCACCTGAATCACTAACTAAGCTGTATATATCGATCGTATTCCCTGCCCCGATCATAACAAAATCTGCTTCATCTGTAAACCATTCTTTCAGTTTTTTATCTTTTTTAGACTTTCCGCCAAAATCCCTGATTTTTTTCTTCCACAGTTTACCTACTAGTTTTTCAGTAGTTCCCGGAAGCTCTAAAACAAGCGCATTGTTTACGCCTTTACTCATAGACTTTTCCATCTCCGTAATTTGTGCCGAAGTACACAAGAAAAAGCAGAGTGCTAAAGGTAAAAGAAGTACTATTCTTTTCATAGCAAAAAGGGTTAATATTTGAAATAATGAAATAAAGATTGTTACATTTGGATATTATTGACCTACAATAACATTACATTGAATTGTTACAAGTAAAAAAGCGCCTACCTCTAACAAAAACAGACACAACATAATCCGTGCTCTAACATTGAAATGAAATAGGTTATGATGACCATTTCTATACCTCATGAGCATTTTCCTAAAGAAAACCCCAAACATCATATATTATTATACAAACATACATAATCAACACATCTTTAGCTACTTGATTGATGTCACAAAACTTACTATTTGCATTTTTTTCCTAAGATAAGCTTTTTTATCGTTAACAGGAATAAAAACTGCATAATTTTTGATTTATACACATGAATACATATATGTAACGTATGAGACTCATAAATATACTCTTATTAATATTCCTTTCCGTCAATTTATTTGGCCAAAGTAAGAAATTGCTTAAAAAGGCGAATAAAGCTTATAAATATGAGCATTATGCCCAAGCAATTCCGATGTATGAAGAATATTTAGATGGAAAAGAGAATTACTCCGCTAGCGTCAAGCTTGCCCACTGCTATTTCAAAATAAATAAACTGGAAAAAGCGCGTGGTTTGTACGAGCAGGTTATAAACAATGATCGGGCTAAGCCAAAGACCATATACAACTATGCCCAAACATTGGTTTCTGCGGAGAAATATGAGGAAGCCAAAATGTGGTTTTTGAAATATCAGCAGCTTAAACCGGATAATGAGCAGGTCAATCAATGGTTGCAGTCCTATAGTAAAATCAAAACCATCCAGCCTTACTTTGATTATGCTGCTATCAAGGTATTCCCCTTTAATTCTCCATATGACGACAACGCTCCCGTATACTATAAGGATGGTATCATCTTTTCATCAGACCGGAAGACGGGTGTTAAGATCTTGAGTAAGAAGTCGACATGGACGGGGCGGGATTATGTCAGTATCTTTTATTCTGCGATGAAGGACAGTCTACTCCAATCTCCCAAAAGATTCGCCATAAAGCTCAATGCCATCAATAGAAACAATGCGGCTGCCAGCTTTACGGAAGACCTCTCGGAGGTTTACTTTACCCGCAACAGCAGTTCTTTCAGCAAAAACAACTCCTTAAATATGCAGTTGTATAGCGGGACGGCCACAACAGGAAACCGGTGGAAGAATATTCATCGGTTGAAGTTTTGTAACAATGAGTTTAACTATATGCATCCCACTATTTCTCCTGATGGCCAAAAGCTTTTTTATATTTCTGACAAACCTGGTGGTGAAGGCAAAATGGATATTTATTACTCAAAAAGGGTAAAAAATGGCTGGAGTAGCCCAAAAAACCTTGGCCCAGTGGTTAATACCGGAGAGAATGAAGGATTTCCCTTTGTCTATAATGATTCGACACTATTCTTTTGTTCAAAGGGACATGCCTCATATGGAGGATTCGATATCTTTATAACCAAGAAAGATCATAATGGCGATTGGAGTACGCCTATCAATCTAGGTAAGCCCATTAATAGTCCCTTAGATGATATTTCTTTTTATATGACTAAAGCAGGAGATAAAGGGCTTTTCTCCAGTTCAAGGGATGGTGGCGATGATGACATCTACATGATTTCTTTCAGTGAAGAGGATATGGAAGAAGAGCCGATGATTCTTGTCTCTAATGATGAACCATCAGAAGAAGCGTCTCTACGGCTTGTGCCTAATGATGAATTTCCAGAAGAAGAATCCATACCCCTCGTTTCTAACGAAGAACCTTCGGAAGAAAAAGAAACCACTTCCATCAATATTATAAAAATCGAGGAACCCGATACAATGGATGTGACCACTAACGTGGCCAAACAACATCCGGCAGAAGCTCCAACTAAGGTCAAAGAGGAAAATTCAAATACCACAGATGTTCACGTCATCAACCCGTTTTCAGGTGTTGATGAAACAGATAATGATTCTTCGTTGACCATAGAAAAGCCCAATATATTGGAGGAAATTATTGCAGACAATAGTGATTCTAGTACCAAAAATCGGATTGTTAAAAAGGAAAAAACTATTGCCAAACAACAGACCGCAACATTTACGCAGGATGAAGCACAAATGATGCTGACAAGATATTTGGATAATCCGCAAAGGCCAGAGTCTATCGTTATTGAAGATTTGCATTTCGGGATGTTTCGTTACGACTTAACTACTGAAAGTAAGGCTGCATTGGACAAAATATCTAGTGTACTGATGCGGTTTCCAAATAAATTAATTGAAATCGGTGGTCATACCTGCAGTTTAGGTGACGATAAGAAAAATTTAGCCCTATCGCAGTATAGAGCTAATATGGTATTGGAATATCTTGTTGCCAAAGGTATAGAGCGAGACAGGCTAAAATCCGTAGGTTTTGGAGAACAATATTTGTTGAACGAATGTGTAAATGGGAAAGCCTGTACCCAAAAACTCCATTTTGAAAATGAACGGATTGAATTTAAGGTTTTGCCGTAGTTAAGAGCAGAGAACCGAGAGCAGATAGGTAATCAGGCAAAAAAGTGGTAATATTTGTAAGCCACTTACACAATGACCTGC